>CAVGEN010000072.1:0-34684 GCA_963628185.1 Waltera intestinalis
GAAAGGAAAGTTGTAAACCTCTGCGTCAAAATTCGTAAGGCTATCCTTTTCTCCTATGATAGCCACAATCATTTTGTACTGCTTCGGCTTCTCGCTTGCGTCATGCCACAAGTCAGCCAGAGCTAGCTCCGCCCCAAGCTTGATGCTTTCTTCCATGAATTCGGAGACACATTCTTCCGCCTCGGCATCCATTCCGCCGGGGAACACCGAGCTCCCCAGTGCCACGCTGGCTCTAGCCAGCAGTTTTACTTTCTTGTCACTTATCATTTTATCTCAATTTTAATGTTATACTCATCCTTCGCTCCTTGCGATATTAACTCCTTTCCGATAATGCCCGCGATTTCTTCGGCTATGGTGTCGGCAATGCCTCGCTTCCAGCATTGACGGGTAGTCTCGTCAGGTCGTTCCTGGAAGACGTTCACGCTGCCCAAATCCCGGTCGTCGACGAGGATGCCGTTGTCGGCAAGCCGCAGTCTGTAATCAAGCGTGCACATGTCCGCCTCCTTTCCTTACGGTTCTGTCTATCTTCGCCAACCCCATAATCAGGAAGATATCATGAAACTCGTCTGCTGTCACGCCGTAGTGGTACTTGAGGATAAAACCGGTCACATTCTCGATGCACTCCGACCACATTTCCTCGTACATTTCGAGATGCTCCTCGTCCTTGTTCTTCAAGCGAACCGGTGCTATCATCTCGATAAATGACATTCTCGCCTTCCTGGTATCCTTGACCAGAAAGTCTTCATTTCCTTTTCTTTCCATATCACTTATTTTCTTTGTTTGTATTTCTTTCGTCCGCCCCCATGCCCAGGAACTTTCGGGCGAAGCCCACGATGCTGCTCTTGCGCTTCCGCTCTGCGTATGCCCTGCCACTGCGCCCCATCTCCTGGTGGGTCTTCACGTGGCAGTCGTGGCAGAGGGCGCGGAGGTTGTGGTAGTCGAACATGAGCCGCTCCTTCTCCTGGCGGGTCAGCCCGTCCTCCACCGGGATGACGTGATGCACCTCCGACGCAAGGGTCTGCCGCCCTTCCTCCTCGCACCGCTCGCACAGCGGGAAGTCGCTCAGTTTGTCACGTCGGAGCCTCAGCCATCGGTAGGAGTGTATCATGCGGCGGTAGTCCTTATCCTTTGCCATGGCTGCCGCCTCCCCTCGGCCTTACCTTGACGGGCAGTCCTGCGTAGTTCCACGCCAGGAGGGCGGCGTCTCGCTCGTCCTGGTTGTTGCGCCGCTTGTAGCCCGTGAAGTATTCCAGTTCCTCGGCGGTGATCTTGCGGTCGGCGCCGCTCCACCCCTTCGCCAGGGGTCTCACCACGTCGCACACGATGCCCATCGCCCAGCACATCTGCTCGATGAGCATCCCCGTCTGGTGGTTCATGCCCACGTTGCGCCCCATGGCCGCAGCCTTGGCGGGCGTGAGGGCTTTCCCCTTGACGTGCCAGTTGCTCTCGTTGAGCCATCCTCCCTCCACTACCACCATCATGTGGTCGTCGGGGTGGCACGACCTCACGTGCCGCAGCCAGTCCATCAGCTTCGGAAACTCCATGCTGGAGAGTACGAGCGACCTGTTCTTGCTGTTCAGATAGGCGACGCCCGACTTCTTGTTGTCGGGGTCGATGCCTATGAATATGTCGCAGAACTGCTTGTATGCGAATATCTGCTTTTCGTCTAGTCTTTCCATTCTTTTCTGTCTTTACTTGTATTCCTTGGCGATGAAGTACATGTCGCCCTGCTCCAGCTTGCGCATGGCGTCGCGGTACTCTATCCTGATGTACAGCGGGTCGGTGGAGCTCAGCACGGGAACGGAGTGCCCATTGCGTTTCCGCATCAGGTGGTACATGATGGTCTTGCCGCTCTTCGCAGCCTCATCGTCCCTCCATGCCTCTATGGCCTTCGCCAGCCGCTTGCGGGTGTCGTCCCTTCGGTTGTACCAGTACCGCTTGCGCTCCTTGGTCAGGGGTGTGGGGCTCCGGGCGTTGAATAGCTTTCTGCCCACCGCCCGGTACACCACGGCATGGGCGAACACCTTGGCGAGGTTGCCCAGCTTGCCGATGCCGCCCGTGCCCAGGCGGTAGAGGATGTCGTCGAGGTTGTCCTCGCACCGTCTCACCCTCTCCCTGGCCTTGCGCCACGAGGTGCGGTCGGCGTCGGGCACCGTCAGCTCGCTCTCGGCGGCAAGCAACTCCTCCACCGCTTCCACGACCAGGGAGTTGTCCTGCCTGAAGAAACCTGTCACGTCCATGGCTCGCTAGATTTTACCGTCCGATGGGTTCTCTTCGCCGCCGAACTGCGCCTTGTAGTCGGCGAAGAGCCGCTGGCGGTCGTTGTCGATGGTTATGACGGCCTCCTTGTAGCGCACCTTTGCGTCGCGGCTTGCCTTGCGCATGACGGAGTCCACCTCGCGGCGGCCCTGCGCGATCTTGGCCAGTGCGTCGTGCTTGGCCTGGTCCAGCTCGCAGAGCGAGTTCTGCTGCCGCTCCGCCGCCTCGTAGATGTCGTTCTCATACTGGCGCATGGCGTCCTTTCTTCTCTCTTCCAGCTTCTTGATTTTCTGCTGCAATTCTTCTCTTGTCATATTTCTTTTTGTTTTTGTGCCCGAAGGCGGTTAATAATCTTGTTGTCCTCCCGTGAGTCCCCATGGCTCATGCCGTTTTCCCAAAGTGTCGGTACTTTTCCTCAAAAGTGTCGGCACTTTTCCTCAAAAGTGTCGGTACTTTTCGGAAAACGGGGTGCTAGCCCTTTTGCTTTTTCTTCCGCAGCCCCATCTTCCGCGCCCTCGCCCTGACGGCCGCCTTGGTCCTGCCCAGCAGGCGGGCGAGGTCGTCGTCCGAGGCCCTGCCGTACTTCTGGGCGAGGATGCGGTCCTGTGTCTCCGTCCATGCCGTGCCGCCGTTGTCGAAGTGTTCCTCGGTGGCTGACGCGTCATCATCGTCGTAGCTGAAGTTCAGCCGCTCCTTCCGGGCTTCCTCTTCCATCGCCCTCTCCACGGCCTTCCAGTCGAGCAGCTTCTGCCATATCGCCATGAATCCGTTCCTCACGGGCATGACGTCCAGGCTGTGCTTTCTCACCTCGTCGCCCAGTATCGGGGCTGCCAGGTTGGATAGGTAGCCCCTTATGCCCCTGATGGGGATGGAGAGGCGCTGGGTGAGTTCCGTGGAGTCGCCAAGGTCGATGTCGTTGTGCAGGAACTTGCCGAAGCTCTCGGCTTCCTCCACCAGCTGCTTGGAGAACTCGTAGGCCAGGAGGAAGTCCGTCTTCATGCAGTACAGTTCCTGGTCGTACTTGCCCACCTCGTTGCGCAGGGCGAACCTCAGCTTCGTGAAGTCCATCGCCACGCTTTCCACCAGCCGCCCGGCGATGCTCTCCCACGTGCCCGCCATGTTGTCGACGCCAGCCATGTGGAGGAACTCCTTCCTCAGCCGCTCGCAGCATTCCATCGCCTTGCGCACGTCCACCTTCACCTTCTGGCGGTACAGGCCGGGGTACTGCGCCAGGCTTTCGTGGAATGCCTGCACCGCCTCCCTCGTGGCCATGGCCGCCGTGCCCAGCATGTACAGGAGCATCGAGCTGGCGTGCATCACCTGCGTCGCGCTTGCCACCCGGACGGGAGCGCCGAAGCAGAAGTCCCTCCTGCTCACCACGCCGTGCTTGCACACCTCCCTTACCTCCTCGGCGTGATTGGTCCCCACTATCATGGCCGTGCCTCCTTTCCGTCGAGCATGGCCTTGTAGCTGGAGAGCTGCTGCTCCGCCTTGGTGGCCTTGCGGTTGTAGTAGTCGCGGTCGGCTCTCGCCTGGCCCACCATGACGAAGCACGCCAAAGTGAAGCCCAGGGCGGTGACCCCGATGAACAGCCAGGGCAGGGAGTGTACCGCCCTGTTGACGTTCCTGCACACGTTGCGCCAGAACACCCATCCGTACATCACGGAGTAGGCGAAGGCCTGCCTTGTCGTCGTGTTCTCCACGAAACTGATCTTGCTTTTCTTTTCCATTGTCTTTTCTTCCGTTGGTTTTATGGTTTTGATGATGTTTTCCCTAGAAGGGCAGTGCTGGCTGCCGTGGCCCGGGCTGGCCGTCCGCCATGTCGTGGAAGGTGGTCGTCGCCCCGTCGAACCGGGCGAAGAAGCGGAACGTGCCGATGTTCCTGCCCTTGGCCACGTCTATCAGGGCGGTGCCGTCGGTGGGCGAGGGAACGTCGCCCCCCATCATGCTGCCGTACGACTTCTCCCCCGCCGCGTCGGGGCGGTAGAGCAATGCCACCACGTCGGCCGCCTCCACTATCTGCCCCGAGTCCCTGATGCGTGCCAGGCTGGGCAGTCCCTTCTCCTTGTCGCGTGACAGCTGGCTCAGTGCGACGACCCATATCCCCAGTTCCTTGGCGAGGTTCTTGAGCCGCCTTGCCGCGCTTCCCAGCATCTGCTCCCTCGTCATCCGCCCGCTGCCGCCCACGATGCCGAGTATCTGGAGGTAGTCGATGACGGCTCCCTTGATGTCGTACCTGGCCTTCATCATGCGGATGGACACCAGGATGGAGTCGAGCGAGGAGGTGCTTGCGTCGTCGATGTAGAAGCCGTCCTCCATGTGCCTGGCCGAGACTGCCTTGATGCGCCCCGTCTCGCCTGCGGTCAGGTCGGTGGCGTAGAGAAGCCTTGAAGACGGTATCCCCGCCAGGGGCGATATGTACCTTGCCGTGAGCTGCTGCCTTGTCATTTCCATGGAGTAGAAGGCCACCCCCTTGCCGCGCTCCACAGCGTTGCGTGCCATGGTGAGGGCCAGGGAGGTCTTCCCCATGCTGCTGTCGGCGGCTATCACCACGAGGTCGCCCCCCTGCAGCCCGCCCTTCTCGTCCCACTTGGTGAACCCCGTCGGGGTGCCCGTCATGCGGTAGCCCCTCCTCTGGTTCTCATCGACGGCCTGCACCAGCTCGCCCAGCGCGCCGCACATGGTCACGTCCTTCTGCGCTCCCTCCGAGGTGTCGAGCATTCCGTCGACGGCTTTCTGCTGTGCCCTGTCGATGTCCTTGGTCTCGTCCATCGACTCGCTAGCCAGACGTTGCGCTATCTCCCAGAGCTTCCTGCGTCGGTAGAGGGTGTGGAGCCTCAGCGCGTGCTCCTCGATGTGGGCGGAAGATGCCACCCCCGCCATGATGTCCATGAGGTCGAGCATGGTGACGCTCGTCACCCCCATCCTTGCCAGCTCCGCGTTCACCAGCACCACGTCCATCTGCTTGCCCTCGCCCGTGAGCGAGTGGATGGCCCGGAAGATGTCGCGGTGCATCGGGGTGTAGAAGCAGTCCTCGTTCAGGTAGCCTGCCGCCAGGTAGTACGACTGGCCGTCGAGGAGGATGGAACCCAGCACGTATCTTTCCGCCGCGGGGTCGTTCACTTGCCGCAGGCTCATGTTCTCCTGGCCTTGGGCGATGGCTTGCGCCGTCATCGGAACGACCTCCCCTCGAACGCCACGACCTCGAACATTTCCCTCGCCCTGTCCATGATGCGCGGGTCGGAGTACTTTCCGTCCACGTGGTCGCCCGTCTCCTTGTCGGTGTAGCCGAAGAGCCGTGGAAGCGTGAGGTTGGAGCTCAGGAAGGTGGGGAGCATGTTGTCGTACCGGTAGTCGAGCACTTCCTCCATGGGGTGCGTCGGCATCCCGTAGCTCACCACCTCGGTGGGTTCCGCCCCGAAGTCATCCACCATGAGCACGTTCGCCCGCTTGAGTTCGTCGAATGCCGCGGGGCGGTCGGTGGCCGCTTCCCTCGCTATGTCCCTCGCCTTCCAGAACACGGGGCGCACGCTTGGGTTCGACGTGTAGGGATGCCTTGTGTCGAGCACCTCGCCCATGTAGTCGCCTATCGCCCCCAGCATGGTGGTCTTGCCGTTGCCGTTGCCGCCTATGAGCATCAAGCCCTTGTGGCGGTGGTTGCGCTGCCCGAACCAGTGGTAGAGGAAGCCGGCCACCCTTGCGAGGTTCTGCTCCAGCTCGGGAGTCAGCCTCATCGTGCCGTAACGCTTCCGCACCCTCGCCTCGTAGCAGGCCGTCAGCCCCTTTCGGATGTCGATGGCCGGGTCTTCGCTACTCGCAGGCGTCCCAGGAGCACTGCTGCCTGTATTCCTCGTCTGTGAGCCTTGGGGCTGATGCGCCCCTTCTTGCTTCAAGTCTGTCATGATTGATTGCTT
The DNA here is from genome assembly GCA_963628185.1 of Waltera intestinalis. Classification (GTDB taxonomy): domain Bacteria; phylum Bacteroidota; class Bacteroidia; order Bacteroidales; family Bacteroidaceae; genus Prevotella. Next base: position 6,174 of record CAVGEN010000072.1, read on the forward strand.
TTAGAGTTTTGGTCTTTACGTTTACACGGGTGGCGGGCCGTGGCTCTTCCTCATGCTTTTCGTTGCCGTAGTTGCCCTCCAGCACCTTGGGGAAGTTGGTAGGGCGCATGATCCAGTCGAAGCTTGCCGTCCACCCCCTGCGGTTGTCTCCGTTCATGAAGTCGCTACGCATGGCATTGTCGATGGCCCGGTATATCACGGAGGTGTCGCCCCTGTAGTCCCTTATCCGTGCCTTCACGTTGATTCTGCGCAGGTCGCTCATGATGGTGAGCCGCCTCATCGCGCTGTGGGTTTCCTCCACCATGCGGTTCCAGTAGTCCTTGATGTCGGAGTATTCCGTCTTGCCGCCCCCTGGCGGGTCTTTTCCGTCGGCTTCCGTGTGCGTGCGCATTGGAGGGTCGAAAGATTTATCTTTCGATAAAGAGGCTTCTTTAGAAGACTCTAGATTATTACTAGAAATAGATATACACTCCTCATATTCATATAAGCTTGTTTTGCTTGTTTTTGGTTGTTTTTGGTTGTTTTTGGTTGTTTTTGCTTGTTTTTGCTTGTTTCTTCCGCCTCTTCAACCTCTTCAACCTCTTGCAAGCCTTCCGCAGCCTCTTCGCAAGTCTCTTCCTCTCCAACCTCCACGCAAGCCTTCTTCCTTGCGTTGCTGTTGCCCTTGGGCGCGCCGCCTTTCTTGCCGGCGTTCCTCCTTGCGTTCAGCCGCGCCTGGTACTTTCCGTCGTTGTGGTCCATGTCCTTCTTGATGAAGGAGAAAGCCATGCGCACCACAGGGGGCAGTTCTATCTCCGTGCCGTCCTGGGCGTAGGCGAAGATGGCCCTTGTCAGCTGTCCGAGCTGTTCGTCGGTCAGGTCGCTCACGATGTCGTAGTATGAAGTGTATAGGATGAATGAATCCATGATTTCTCTGTTTTAAGTTGTTTTGCCGCCCCTTGCCCTTGGCTCGGGAGCCTCAGCCACAATAGGCTGGGGCAGGGGAGGTGTGAAGCCCTAGAATGGGAGGTCGCTTTTGTTGGGCTGTGGCGGTTGGTAGCCTTGCGGCTGTGGCTGGTAGCCGTAGCCCTGTGGCTGTGGCTGGTAGCCGTAGCCCTGTGGCTGTGGCTGGTAGCCGTACTGTGCCGTCGGCTGGTAGTTGCCCGCGTAGCCCTGCATTCTCGCCTGGTAGTCCTGTACGAAGGTAGGGGAGCGAAGCTGGTACATGCACTGTCCGTAGTACTGATAATGATATTCCGAGAACGTACCCCCGAAGTTGAAGCCGTCGAACCACATCGGCTCCCCGTTCTTGTTCTTTCCCTCGCGGCTCTCCAGGTACAGGTGGAACACGTAGGTCTGGCCCACCTGGAGCCCCGCCACGCCTATCTTCTCCTGCCCCGTTATCTGGAAGTGCAGCGGTCTGCCCAGTCCGTTCTGCGTCACCTCGTTGACCACCACGTCCTGGCGCACCCAGTGCCCCTTTTCGGTGTCGCCCTCCACGATTGCCAGGCTGGCGACGGTTCCTTTCACATAAGTCTCTGCCATCATTCATTTATTTTTTTTATTGTTATACCTTGGCGGTCGGTCTTCCGCCTTCCGCCCTCGTAGTCTCGTAATGTCCGCATCGCTGGCGGTGCTCCACGTATTCCCCCGACCTCTCGCACCACGCGCCGTTGATGCATCGCCGGCGGTGGGCGCAGCCGTCGTGGAAGTTCCTCACCCCCTTGTCCATACCTGGCCGGGCTTGAGGTACACGAGGTTGCCGTCTATGTCCTTCACCAGTTGCCTTGCCGTGCCGTCCTTGCAGTTCCAGTAGAGGGCTTCCACTTGGATTTCCCTCACCCTCTTGGCTGGCAGGTGCATCAGCTCGGGGTAGATGGTCTGGTAGTACGTCACGTCGTGCTTGCCGTGCCGTCTCTCCTTCTGTTCTTCTTTTTCTTCTTTCTTTCTCATGCTCTTGCGGATTTTTAAAATTAGGGTGGATGGCCGTGGACTCGAACCACGTCGGTGAGGATTTTTCATCCGTACTATGTCGCCCACGCTTCCTGTCGCCGTGGGCGCGCGCCATCCTTGCGAAAAGGCGGGGGACGCGCTATAATCCCCCTGCCCCGGTCGTGCAGTCCTCACGGAGTGCAGTTCCATTCGTTAAAGTATTACCTATTATGAATGCCCTTCCCGTGCTCACGCATTTCGTGGCGTCAAACTAAAAACCTGTTTGCCTAGACTGGAATCCACCGATTCCTGCAATTTAACGTTAAAATAGATACTTTTAAAATGGTATTACAAGTATTTAAAAAACTACAATCGAACGTTGACTTTCCTTTGCGGGCCATCCGTGGTAGGAGCAGCCTTGTCTATCTTGTTCCCCGCCTGTACGGGGCTTCTACACTATCCTGTCGGCGTACACCAGCCTTGTCGCCTTCATTTCCACCTGGGTGTTGCTCATCCGTGCGAACCTGCCCAGGTATTCGTCGAGGTCTCTCTTGCGGTACAGCCGCCGCTTGCCCGACCTCTCGCTCGGTATGAGGTTTGTGCGTCCGTACTCCCTCATCGTCCTTACGCTCACGTGCAGGTATTCCGCCGCCCCCTCCACGGTGAGCCTTCCCCTTGCGTCGGGGCTGTTCTTTCTGTCCTTCCTTGCCGCGGCGGTCAGCTCGGCTATTTCCTCGCCCATCCGTCTCACGTCCTCCCGGAGGCTGGCCAGGCACGACATGATGTCGGCGAACGTTATCTTTTCTTCTCTTTCTTCCATGATGGTATCCCTTTCCAGTTTGCTCTTCCTATTCCCCTCTGCGTGCGTACCACTCGTCGGCTATCCTTCCGTCCGACGGCGTGCCGCCGTCTGTGGTCGCCAGGCTGTCGCGGATGTCCTTGTACTCTGTCTCCGACATGGTGAGGATGGCATGGTCTTCCCTGTCCATGCTCGCCCCCATGTGCAGCCCGAAGACGATGACTGCCACCAATAACGATCCCTTTATAAATTTCTCCATGATGGTATGGTGTTTTGTTGGTTTTACTTCCGTTGTCGCCTTACTTCCCGAAGAAGTAGTCGAAGGCTTCGCCGCTCTTGCGCCGGTCGCTCATTTCGTCCTCCATGAGGTTGAGCATCTGCACGGCGTCCTTGGCCGTTTCCTCCAGCTGTAGCTCGTGGCATAGGTCGAGGGCGTCCTTCATCTTGTGCATCCAGGAGAGCAAGTCCTCGATGTCCCAGTCCCTCATTACCAGTCTCATCTGTACGATGAATGATTCTTTCAACATGTCTTAAACCCTTTCTTTAATAAGTTATATTATGATGTTATAGTCTGACTTCTTCCACCTTTGCGTGAAAGCGTTGCCCCAAGGTCTCCCCCTTGGCAGTGTGGCGCGGGAGGGAGTCGAACCCTCGGCCTATCCGTTTAGACCATTTTTCACGGAGTCGTTGGTACCTGCTGATGGTAAGGGTTACATCAATTGAAGGTTTTCTGTTACTAATTCGGTCGTCGCCGCACCGTGCGGCATCGGCATTCTTTCCGCGCCTTATGTGATGGGGCAGGGGTTCTAGTCCTCCCCCTTGCTTTTGTGTCCGACGAAGTACTCGGTGCTGTGGGTGTCGGGCACGGAAGCCACGACATAAGCGTCGTACCCCGCCTCTCTGTTGAGCCTGTCGATGATGGACGATATGCTGCTTCTCCCCATGAACCCTGCCGCCACGAACCTCTGCTTGCACCCCTCGGGTATCTGCCGGATGGTCGCTATCGGGGAAACCACCTTCACGGGCTCCAGGCTCACTTCCTCAAGGCTCACCACCTCAATCATGCGCCCTTTAAGCTTTTTTACATCTTTTTCTTCTAGATTTACCATAATTGCCGTTACTAACATTTTACCCTCTCCCCTACCGATGGTTTTACTTCCCCTTGCCGTCCAAAAACCGCTCATAGACCTTGATGAGGCGTTCCTTCTCCTGCACCAGGTTCTCCAACGACCGAACTCGTTCCTCCAGAACCTTCACGTTCTGGGGGGGTGTCGGAAATAGTGCTGTTGACGGCCGCCACCGCCTTGTCTCCATTGGCTATCGCGTGCGTGCCCGCGTCCTCTCCATAAAAGTAGGAGAGGGGAAGATGAAGGGCCGAGGCTAGTTTCTCCACTAGGCCAGTCTTTACATCCTTGGTAGATAAGGACTGCACCAAAGACTGTGGATTCATACCTGATAATCTTGCTATCTCGGCCAACGACATCTTTGTTTGTTCCAGTTTCTTCCGTAAGTCTAGTCCGTTCATAATTATACTTTTATATTGGTTAAGTGTTAAATTAGTGTTAAACAACAATGAAAGTATTATCGTTTCATAATATTTTTATTATCTTTGCACCGTGTTTTAGAAAACTATTACACAAAATGTATTTAAATCAATCTGCAAAGATAACGGCAATTATGATAAACAAGAAAATTATCATCATTGCAAGCATTTTTTCTACTCCCCCCATCGGCTTCCCTATTAGTTTCTCGTCTTAATAAAAGATTTTTACCGAAGGAGGGAACACAAAAGATACAAAGAATGATGCAGATAAAAGATAATGTCAAAACCTTACGCAAGAAAATAGAAATGAGGAATCCGAGGTCATATCTGTCACATACAAGGCTTTGTTACGAAACAGAAGCGTTTGGCATTCAACAAGTTATCGCTTTCGTTAGAAGTAGCGTCATACTATATATAATAGGTGTCATGACGCTTTTGAGTGCGACTTCTTGTATGGACGAAGAGAACTTTTCTGTGTCTAAGGCAGATTTGCTCACGTTTTCTACGGATACCGTGAAGTTGGACACCACTTTCTCTAATGTTCCTACGCCAACCAAGTCGATGTGGGTATATAATCGCACAGGCAGGGCCATTAGATGTAGTGATATCCGTCTGGAGGGAGGTAACCAAGAGGGCTTCCGTGTCAATGTCGATGGTACCTTCCTCAGTCCTACGACAGGCTATCAAACCCATGATGTTGAGATTCGCAAGGGAGATAGCATCCGTGTATTTGTGGAGTTGACTTCTGTGATGCAGCAAGAGGACGAACCTCAGTTGGTGCAGGACAATCTGGTGTTTACGTTGGAGAGCGGTGTGCAGCAGAAGGTCAATCTACGGGCGGTGTCGTGGGATGCAGAATTTTTGCGTGACGTGGAGGTGAAGCGTGGTGAAAATCTTGTGCTGGGTGCGGCGACTGCCAGCGGCTATCAGAAACCGATAGTCGTGTATGGCGGTATCACCGTGGATAGCTTGGCGACGTTGACCATTAAAGAGGGTACGACCTTGTTCTTCCATGAGGATGCAGGCATCAAGGTGTATGGTACTCTCAAAGCGGTAGGTACGGTTGAAAAACCGATTACCATGCGAGGCGACCGCATCGACCATTTGTTTGATTATCTGCCATACGACCGTACTCCAGGACAATGGCAAGGCATTCGTCTCATGAGTTATTCTCGTGAGAATGAGTTCGCCTTTACCGATATTCACAGTGCCTATGATGCCGTTCTGGTAGATTCCTGTGATGTCACCATCCAGAAATTGCTCGTCCAAAATTCCACCATTCATAATTGTCAGGGCTATGGCGTGCGGGTGGATTATGCCAAGGCGCAATTTTACAACACTCAGATATCCAATACCCTTGACCATTGTCTGTATGTATGGGGTGGTGATGTAGAGGTCAACAACTGTACTATCGCACAGTTTTATCCATTCGATGCTCGTCGGGGTTCTGCCATTGGTTTCATGGCTCCGATAGATAGTCTCAAGGTGAAAAATTCTTTGGTGACGGGTTATGCCGATGACGAGGTGGTGTGGACACCTGTAGATGACCAGCCGCTCAATTTCTCGTTCGACCATTGTGTGTTGAGAACGGAGAAGATGGATTCAGAGGATAGCTTAAAGTTCACAAATGTCATCTACGAGGATGTGAAGGACACCACCATGTATGGAGAGAAGCATTTTGTCAAGATGGACATCGACAATTTCGTCTATAATTTCCGTCTTTCGGTTAAGTCGGCGGCCATTGGAGCGGCGGATGCCACCACCTCCTTGCCATTCGATCGCAATGGTTTGAAACGGGAAGGGGATAAGGCGGATGCTGGCTGCTACTTATATAGAGAGGAGAAAAATGAAGAGTAGGGTCTGGATAGCTTGTCTTATGCTTCTTTTCTGTGCCAGTATCCATGCACAGCAGAGGACGCAAGATGTAGAGCAACTGGGCATGGCATTGGAGTATTTCACTTCCCAAAAATACCATGAGTGCCTGATGCTGATGCAAGACCTCGACAAGCATTATCGTTTGAATCCTCGCTATAAAGCATACTTGGGCGTATGCTATTATTATGAGTGGGACTATAAAAACGCTTGCAAATATCTCGACGAGGCATTGCCACAACTGCAAAACTTCTCGCCCCATGAGCGGTCGTTTTATTATTGGGCTGATGCTGAGAGCTATTTCCAGCAGCAAAAGTATGCCGAGGCAATTCCTCTTTATGAAGCGCAGCTCCGTCTTTGCTATGCTAACGAGAAGCCAGATGCCTATTATCGTCTAGGTTTCTGTCATCTCTTTCTAGAGGATTGGGTAGGGGCATGGAACCATTTGCAAAAAGCGCAAGAAGGTTATATCTCGTTGCGTAATACACCAGAAATGCAGGCAAGAATCACACAGATCGCCCATATGCTCGAAGGACTGAGACCGAAAGTCATCGGAAATGCGATTGGTCATGTCTTGAATCGGTATGTCTTAAAATAGGATGTGAACTGGCTGAAAGTGCCTTTTGTCTATTTCTGCTTATTCAGTCTCTTGATGACAGAGTAGGCGTCATACAGACCTAGTTCTCCTGCTTTGGAGAGGTCTTGGATGGCTGCGGTCTTATTGCCGGACTTCGAGCGAGCGATACCTCTGTTGTAATATGCTTCTGCCAACCGGTTGTCTATCTTGATGGCGATGGTATAGTCATCTATAGCCTTGGATAACTCCTGGCGATTGGCATGGAGGTTGCCTCTATTATAATAAATGTAGGCATTGGTGTTGTGGCTCAGTTGTATGGCATTGCTGAAGTCTGCTTCTGCTGAATGAATGTTGAGGATAGGTTGGCCTTCCGAGGTGTAAAACTCGTCCATTTCCGTTTGGCAGACAGCACGAAGCCAGTATGCCAAGGCGTTCTGGTCATCCAGGGCTATATAGTCGGAGAAGTCGGTGATGGCAGCCTCGAAGTCTCTTAATACAGCGTGGGCTATAGCGCGATGGATAAGTAAATCCTTCTTTGCGTTTTCATCCTTGGCGACGCTTAGCTCTGCCGACAATTTGTCTATGAGTGAGAACACTTGCATAGAACCATTCTCGTCTAGCTGTTCCTTGTTGCAAACGATATAGAGTTTGGCGTTGCTTCCTTTCTTCTGATTCTGATTTATGGTTTCCACGTCTTTGTCGAACGATTGTACGCCACTAATGTTTTGTGTGGTAGGGAAATAGCTTACCCTGAACATTGGCAAGTAGGCGGTTTCAACCTGACGGTTTTGCACACGTCCTCTGTATTCGCTCTTATATTCGTGCTCGTACTTAGGCTCGTCATCTACTACGAGACTGGCAAACTTATTTGGGTCGATTTCAGAACGTTTGCGCATATCCTTCTTGGTTTTTGCGCTCCAACGTGGCTGGATGCCAAGATGCTTGTTCATCTGTGCCTTTAGGATGCGGAACTCATCTTGTTCAGCTTTGGCTGTCATACCTAGGCGGCGATAGCAGTTGGCACGATAGGAGAGACCCGTCCAAAAGTTGGGAAACTGGTTGATGACAGTCGTATAGTCGCGTATGGCAGCGTGTAGGTTGCCAGTCTTGTCGTGCAAGAGCGCACGGTTGAAGATTGCCATGAAATTCTGTGGCTCCATCTTGATGACAAAGTCAAAGTCTGTGATGGCACGGTTGTCATCACCCAACTGTACACGCATCAGTCCGCGGTTGTAGTGAGCGAGGAAGTTGTTGGGGTCTAGGTCGAGTGCATTGTCATAGTCGCCCATCGCCCCACGAAGGTTGTTGAGGTTGATGCGCGCCAAGGCACGGTTGATATAGCTGTTGACATTGTTGGGCTTGAAGTGGAGCGACTTGGTGAGTGCTTCGTCGGCTGTCTTCCATTCTTTGCGCGCCAAAGCCATATAGGCACGAGTTGTCCAACTGTCGCCGTCGTAAGGGTTGAGTTCCAAGCTCTTGTCGAGCCATTTCTCTGCGCTCACTGTATCTTTCTTCTCAAGATATACCTCTGCTTTGAGGGAGTAAGCATTGGAGAAATCATGCCATTTTGTGATGATGGAGTCTAGTTGCGATATGGCATCGTCGTATTTCTTGCCTTGCATATAGCAGAGGGCACGATTAAACCAATAGTTGCGGTTGCGAGGTTCTAGCCTGATGGCGGTATTATAGTCGCAGATAGCCTCGTCGTATTTGTTTTGGCGAATGCGGCTGATAGCGCGAAGGTCATAGATGTCGTTGATGTACGGGTTGAGTTGCAATGCCTCCGTGGCATCGTTTTCTGCACCCATGAAATCATCGAGATTAAACTTTGCTACGCTACGGAAATACCAAGGTTCGTAAAGATAAGGCTTGGCGCCAATGGCCAAGTTGAAGTACTTGATGGAAAGAACGTAGTCCTCGTAAAAGAGTGCGCTACGGCCTGCGGTGATAAGGCGGTCCACCCTGTATTGTGCAGAGACTGGCGCCACCGACAATCCGAGTAGGGCTACAGCCAATATCTTTTTCTTCATACTGAATTTCTTTATCTTAAAATGCTAAAACCTATTGATGGGAAGTATGGGGGGAAGATTCGTCACTCAGTGTGCTTAGTGACGAATCTTGGTGCGGTAAGAACAACGGAACTTACCCTTGAGTATATTCTTGAGTTTTCCTGCAACCATGTTTTTACGGAGAGGAGACAAACGATCAACAAACATCTTGCCCTCAAGGTGGTCGAACTCATGCTGCATCACGCGAGCCAGATAGCCTTCTACCCACTCGTCGTGCTCGTTAAAATCTTCATCTAGGTATTTTACGTGGATTCGAGTAGGACGCTTCACTCCCTCGGAGATGCCTGGGATAGAGAGGCAGCCTTCGTCCATGGTCTTCTTCTCGCTGTCCTCATCGTATTCGAGGATGTGGGCGTTGATGAACGCCTTGCGGAATCCCTTATATTCTGGAAGGTCGTCGCTCAGTACGTCGAGGTCGATGACGACAACTCTGATGGCAAGCCCAACCTGTGGTGCGGCAAGGCCGATGCCACTACTAGAGTCGAGCGTTTCATACATATTGGCGATAAGTTCTTTGATCTCTGGATATTCTGGGGTTATATCTTCAGCCACTTTTCTCAATACAGGCTGGCCATAAATATAAATAGGTAAAATCATCTTCTTGATTGCAAATAGTCTTGTAAAATGATGGTGGCGCTGATTTCGTCCACCAAACCTTTGTTTTCTTTTCTCACTTTCTTTTTCACGCCACCTTCTATCATTGCACGGTGGGCGAGTACGGAAGTAAATCTTTCATCGTAATACTCAATGGGTACCTCGGGATGAGCCTTGCGCCAACGGTTGAAGAAGTTTTCAACACGGACAAGGTTCTCGCTGGGCTGACCATTGGGTTGCATGGGTTTGCCGATGACAATTCGCTCCACCTGTTCCTTTTGGATGTAAGCCTCGATATAGGCGAATAGCTCAGATGTAGCGACAGTGGCCAGCCCACCTGCGATAATTTGCAGAGGGTCGGTCACTGCGAGACCGGTACGTTTCTTACCGTAGTCTATGGATAAGATGCGCATTACTTCTTGAAAAGCAACCAAGCGTCAGGGTACTTGCCGGCGCGAAGCTCGTTGCGGCTCTTGACAGCACCAGCCTTGTCCATGAAGGTAGAAGCTACCACACGATACATGTTGCGCTCGCCGTTGAATACAATCTGCGCGTCGTAACCTGCACTCTTCAAAGTATTGTAGAGACCTTCCGCGTTAGCCTTCAAGGAGAAAGAACCTACTACTACGCTGAAGTTCTGAAGGCCGGAGCCTGAGATGAGTGATACATTCTCTTGGCGTACAGTAGCGTTATCTACCTCTGTGTTGGTTGACTGCGATGGAGTTGTAGTCTCCAAAGGAGTAACTACAGGCTCTGTTGCAGGGGTAGTTTGTTCTTCCTGAGCTTGTGCTTTCTCGTATGCTTTCTTATACATGCTTTCCTTTGACTTACAGCTGGAGAGTGCCAAAACAACGCACAAGCCCAAGCTCAAAACTGATAATTTCTTCATAACTTTAAATGAGTTTTATAGTTTAACTTATTATTTACTTTTCCATTTCGTTCTGCGAAAATACAAATAATATCGCAAATAAAGGCAGAAAGACTGCATAAAGTTTGTTAAATCAAGGTTATACAACACTTTTAACGAAAAATTAAGGAAAAAATCATGGCTTGTTGAAGAATAATTCGTATATTTGCATCACAAAGATGTCGAAGTCGTTTCCCTCTCGTGGGAGAGGCTGTTCATGTCTTGATAACATGTTTAACAATTAAAAAAGTAGTTATTATGAAAGCATTAGGTTATATTGGCGCTTTCCTTGGCGGTGCAATCGCGGGGTCGGCTCTTGGTTTGGTTTTCGCTCCTGAGAAGGGTGAGGATACACGCAGCAAGATCGCTGACGCAGTGGATAATTTCTGCAGCAAGCACAACATCAAGTTGAGCAAGAAGGATGTGGATGATTTGGTAGATGACATCAAGGACGCTGCTCCCGAGGTATAATAGGCATGATGTTCTCCAACAATAAGAATGTTGAGACTATCGGGCAACTCGTAGAGGTGCTCAAACACTATATCGGGCTTCAGACTGAGTATGTGAAGCTCGATGTAGTGGATAAGGTAGTAAGGCTGCTCACTGCTATCACCGTCACGGTGGTATTGGTGGGCTTGTTGGTTATCGCCCTCATCTATCTGTCTTTTGCCTTGGCGTTCGCCATCGGTGCTGCCCTGGGTAATGTTTGGGGCTTTTGTATCGTAGCTGGCTTATACCTCTTTATATTAGTAGTGTTTGTTGTCTTCCGTCACCAATGGATAGAAAGACCTTTGGTGAAGTTCTTGGCAAGCCTATTCATGCAAAAATAATTTTTTCAACATGGCTGAAACTTCTGATCAGATACAATATAGCTCGCTCAACGAAATCCGGTTGCGCAAGGAACTTTTGCGCAAGGATATTGAGGCAGATGATGCAAAGATCAAGGCTCTTTGGAAATCCTTGTTCGTGCGTCCAGATGCTTTGTCGAAGAAGGCAACGCCTAGCAAGCGGATGCAGAGCCTCTTCTCTATTGGGGCGGGAGCTTTTGACGGGGCACTCTTGGCTTGGAAACTTTATCGTAAGTTCAAGAGGAAATAACTTTCGGTTTTGTTAGTCTTTAGTAACGTCATGACACAAAAAAAGGGTCACCGCTGTGACCCACCTTGTTAACCTTAAATCTAATACTATGAAAAACACACATGCAAAGGTACGACTTTTGTACCATACTGCAAACTTTTTCAATGAAAAGTGTGCGATTATAACATTTTTTAAATTCTAGTAACTTGCTTTACACCTTTTACGGTGCTCAACTTCTTGATAAGCGTCTCCGTTTTGCTGGCGTCGTCTATCATGACAGTCACGTTGCCTGAGAACAACCCGTCCTTCGAGGAGATGTTGATGCCTCGCATGACGAGTTTGTCTTCCTTGGAGATGATGTTGGTGATGTTGCTCACGATGCCGATGTCATCGTTTCCGATGATACGTAGGGTGATGGCATACTTGGATGTACCCTTGCCGCTCCAACGTGCCTTGACGATGCGGTAGCCGAAGCGGCGGCGCAGTTCCTTGGCGTTCGGGCAGTCGGTGCGATGTATCTTGATGCCCTTGTTGATGGTGACGAAGCCGAAGATGGGGTCGCCATAGATAGGGTGGCAGCAGTGGGCAAGCTCAAAGTCGATGCCTTTCAGGTTCTCGTCGATGGTGAGCACGTCATCGCTTTGCTTCATGAGTTCCTCCGTAGGGTTCTCGTATTCAAAGTTGGCCGCGCTCTCGGCGGGCTTGCTGGTGTTGCTGAGGTTGAGGTCGTGGTCACGCTCTGCCACGTAGCGGTCGATGACCGTGTTTGCGTCCAGTTTCTCCTCGGCGATGTCCTTGTAGAAGTCAGAGTTCTCCTTGTAGCCCATCTTCTTGATGATGCGCGCCATGATGCTCTCGTCGATTTCTATCTTGCGGTTCTTGAAGCGGCGTTCGATGAGTTCCTTGGCATAGAGTCCGTCTTTCTTCTGCGTTTCCTTGAGGGCGAGGCGAATCTTGGCTTTCGCCTTCGAGGTCTGCACGATGTTGAGCCATTCCTGGCGTGGCTTTTGGTTGCTTTGGGTAAGAATCTCAATCTGGTCGCCCGAATGGAGTTCCTGTCGGAAGGTGACGGCCTTTCCGTTTATCTTTCCGCCCACGCAGGTGTTTCCGATGCGGGAGTGGATGTAGTAGGCGAAGTCGAGCACTGTCGCTCCCTTGGGGAAGTTGAGCAGGTCGCCCTTAGGCGTGAACACATACACCTCGTCTTCCTTGAGGTCGGTGGTGAACTGGTCCATCAACTGCAAGTCGTCGTTGTTCTCCAGGGCGTTTCTGATGTTGGCGAGCCATTCGTCGATGCCGCCTTCTCCTTGTTTGATGCCCTTGTATCTCCAGTGGGCGGCGAGTCCATGCTCGGCGATGTCGTCCATTCTTTCGGTGCGTATCTGTACCTCTACCCACTTGTTCTCGGGACCCAGCACGGTGGTGTGCAAGCTCTCGTAGCCGTTGCTCTTCGGCACGGAGAGCCAGTCGCGCATACGTTTCGGGTTGGGTTGGTACATGTCGGTGATGATGGCGAATACCTGCCAGCACTGCTTGTATTCCAGTTCGCGGGGCACGTCGATGATGATGCGGATGGCGAAGAGGTCATATACTCCCTCGAAGCCGCAGTTCTGCTTCTTCATCTTCTGCCAGATGGAGTGGATGCTCTTCGTTCTGCCCTTCATGTGATACTTTAGTCCTGCCTCGTCGAGTTTCTCCTGGATAGGTTTGATGAACCGGGCGATATAGGCGTCGCGTGAAGCCTTGGTGGCGTTCAGCTTCTCCTTGATTAGATAATAGGCGTCATGCTCCAGGTATTTCAAACTGAGGTCTTCCAGCTCGCTCTTCAACTTGTAGAGGCCCAGCTTGTGGGCGAGTGGGGCGTAGAGGTAGCTTGCCTCCTCGCTCACCTCATGCTTGGCTTCCAACTGTTGGGTGTCGCGTATCTGTCTCATCACGTTCACGCGGTCGGCGATCATGATGAGGATGACGCGCATATCTTCCGAGAAAGAAATGAGCAAGTTGCGGAAGTTCTCGCTCTCGATGATAGGATTGCGCTTGTATAGCTCATGGATGCGAAGCAGACCGCTGATGATGTGCTCCACGCTGTCTCCATATTTTTTCTTGATGTCTTCGAGCGTCTGGTAGCCGTCGATGACACTGGTTTGCATCAAGATGGAGATGACTCCGTCTCTCTTCAGGCCGATTTCGTTGACGGCTATTTCTGCGGTCTGGAGCGCATGTAAGATAGGATTCAGCCCGAAGACATCCCTGCGTATCTGGTGGTTCTCGAACGCATGGTGGATGTCTTCGCGCAGATGAGCCTCGTCTTCGGGTGAGAATGTATCTCCGATGGCTTTTCTTAGTCTCTCTAAGATGAGCAGAGTTTGCTCCCTTTCTTCTGGTGTAAAAGTGAATGTTTCGTTCATTTTCATCCCTCCTTGTTAATATTTTAATGCAAAGGTACAAAAAATCGTGTAAAAATTTCGCTTTTTCAGAAAAAGTAACTATATTTGTGGCATAATTGCGTAAAATTACATAAATATGGTATTATGAATCAGCAAGATCTTAACCAAATTCAGGCTCGTGGTATCAGCGAGCAGCAAATCGAACATCAGTTGGAACAAATCAAGACAGGCTTTCCTTTCTTGAAGTTGGAAGGTGCCGCTGCCATCGGCAAGGGCATTGTTGCTCCGACGGAGGATGAAGTGAAAAACTATGAAGAGGCATGGAATGCTTACAAGGCGGAGGGCCACAAGATTGTGAAGTTCGTGCCTGCCTCGGGTGCGGCTAGCCGTATGTTCAAGAATATGTTTGCTTTCTTGAACGCTCCTTACGACGTGCCTACTACCGACTTCGAGAAGCAGTTCTTCGAGAACATCAAGAAGTTCGCTTTCCGTTCTGCCCTTTGTGGCAAATGCCATGAGAACGAGGGCAAGGGCATCATGAAGCTCATTGGCGAGGGCAACTACAAGGCTGTCGTGGCCAATCTCTTGGAGTCCAAGGGACTTAACTACGGTCAGCTGCCCAAGGGCTTGCTTCTCTTCCATGAGTATTCCGCCGACGAGGTTCGCACGCCTATGGAGGAGCACTTGGTAGAGGCCGCGCTCTACGCCAGCAGCAATGGCGAAGCCAACGTTCACTTTACGGTTTCCCGCGACCATCTGGAACTCTTCAAGAAGAAGGTGGCTGAGAAGGCTGACTTCTATGCAGGGAAGTTTGGTGTGAAATACAACATCTCTTTCTCTGAGCAGAAACCAAGCACTGATACCATCGCGGCTAATCCTGACAACACTCCGTTCCGCAACGAAGATGGAAGCCTCTTGTTCCGTCCGGGCGGTCATGGAGCCTTGATAGAGAACTTGAACGAGATTGATGCCGATGTTGTTTTCATCAAGAATATCGACAATGTGGTGCCCGACCGATTGAAGGCCGACACCGTTACCTACAAACAGGTGATTGCAGGTATCTTGGTTACTCTTCAGAAGAAGGCTTTTGAGTATTTGAAGGTGCTCGACTCTGGTCAGTACAACCATGACAAACTGGAGGAGATTATCCGCTTCGTTCAGCGTGACCTCTGCTGTCGCAAGGCCGACATCAAGGAGCTGGAGGATGCTGAGCTGGTCATCTATCTGCGCAAGAAGTTGAACCGCCCTATGCGTGTATGCGGTGTTGTCAAGAACGTCGGCGAACCTGGCGGCGGTCCGTTCCTTACTTATAATAGCGATGGCACGGTCAGCCTGCAGATTCTGGAGAGTTCTCAGATTGACACCAACAACGAGGAGTACATGAAGATGTTTACACAAGGTACTCACTTCAACCCTGTTGACCTCGTTTGCGCTACCAAGGACTACAAGGGCGAGCCTTTCGATCTGCCTAAGTATGTGGATCCTAGCACAGGCTTCATCTCCAGCAAGAGCAAGAATGGCAAGGACTTGAAGGCATTGGAGTTGCCGGGGCTTTGGAATGGTGCGATGAGCGACTGGAACACCATCTTCGTAGAGGTTCCTTTGAGCACCTTCAACCCTGTGAAGACTGTCAACGACTTGCTCCGCGACCAGCACCAGGCTGTGCTTGGCGGCTACAACCATGGCGAGGGCTGCGGCAAACACTGATTTAAAGGTAAAAGGGTAAAAAGGTAAAAAAGTAAAGAAACTTTTCGGGGATTCAATATTTTTTTGTACCTTTGCAAGCCGAAAACAGTGCCTCGGTCTGTCGCTGGCATCCTTTGGGGTGCGAGAGGAAAGTCCGGGCAGCGCAGGGCATCCCACTTCCGAAACTAGAAGCTATTGGTGACAGTAGGTGTCGGCAGAAGAAAACGACCGCTTTTACTGATCCCGCTTTTGAGCGGGGTAGTGAGAGTAAGGGTGAGAAGGTGGTGTAAGAGACCACCAGCTGACGGGTGATCGTCAGGCTGTGCCATCTGGGAGCTGTAAGCTCATGTAAACCGCAGATTGAGGGCGGCTCGCCCGATTGCCTTCGGGCTACTGTGGAGGGTAGAGTGCTTGAGCCTGGAGGTGACTCCAGGACTAGATAAATGACAGACAACCTTATCAGTTTTGCCCAAAAATGACATCATAAGGTACAGAACTCGGCTTATAGGGGCACTGCTTTCTTTTTTACCTATTTAAAAGTATGAAGGCGAAGGTTTCTCGATTAGTAGATTCCTTTGCTTTTTTCTTTTAAGCTCCCGCTTGTTGTGGGTGGGTAGGAATAATTCAACATTCAACATTTATAGAAATGAACTTAAAAGATCCTGACAAAGAATTTTTCGATGACTTCGAGCATAAGGTGAAGGGGAAAATCGGCAAGTATGGCGACCGCCCTGATTTTCCACGACTCGAAGACTATGGCATAGAGCGGATGGAGCTGGAGGACTATCTCTTCGACAAACAGGCCATCTTGGACATGGGGGGGAGTCCTCGCAGCAAGATGACGGTGGGTGGTATCGTAACCATCTTGCCTGTCATCATCCTCTCGGCGTTTCCCGACAGCGCCTATATCTATGGCAAGATGTGGACGACGGTCTTGGCGATAGCCATCGGACTGATGCTGACCCTCTGCTTTTATGCTGTACTGAAGGCTGTTATCCAGATGAGATTGAGCAAGCATAAGGACTCTAAGTTAGAGACGTATATCAAGGCGGTGCTCTTCTATTCACCACAAGAAAAATAATATGATAAAAGATATAATGAATCACAACGCCGAGGCGGTGGCAGGACAGAAAGAGATGGAGGTGCTGAGAAAGTATTTCCCCCAGTGCTTCAGTGCCGAAGGTGAATTTGATATCGAGGCGTTCAAGTCTGCGCTTCCTGGCGGAACTACGCTGACCGACGAGACCAGTGGGTTCAACTGGTTGGGCAAGAACTATGCCCGTATGCTCTGCAATATGGACACCACAAC
The DNA here is from genome assembly GCA_963628185.1 of Waltera intestinalis. Taxonomy (GTDB): domain Bacteria; phylum Bacteroidota; class Bacteroidia; order Bacteroidales; family Bacteroidaceae; genus Prevotella. The sequence continues at coordinate 22,905 of CAVGEN010000072.1, forward strand.
GTTGATTCGTCCTGACAAGGAGCATAATGCGAAGCTGGAGAACAAGGACAGTCAGAACATCTACATCAGTGGCGACAACCTCGATGCCTTGCAGCACTTGGTGAAGTCGTACAGTGGCAAGGTGAAGGTGATTTATATTGATCCTCCATACAACACGGGTTCTGATGGATTCGTGTATAACGACAAATTCAACTTCACTGCCGAAGATTTGGTGAAGCGTTTGGGCATTAGCTATGAGCGAGCCGAGCGTATTCTCTCTATGACACGACGTGGTAGTGCCAGCCATGCGGCTTGGCTCACCTTCATGTTGCCTAGACTCTCGTTTGCCCGTGACTTGCTGACAGATGATGGCGTGATTTTTATATCTATCGACGATAATGAACAGGCGAATCTGAAGAAATTGTGCGATGAGGTGTTTGGAGAAGAAAACCTTGTCGCTAACATTTCATGGCAAAAGACATATTCGCCTCGAAACGACTCCAAGGGGGTTCCTACGGAGGTGGAGTATATCTTAGCGTATGGCAAAAATGAGGGTTGGACTCCGAAGAAGTTGCCAAGAACCAAGGAGATGGATGCTAAATATGGCAATCCTGATAATGATGTGATGCCATGGACAAGTTCTGACCCTTGTGCTCCTGGTGCTAAAACACACCAAGGCATGGTCTATGCCATCCAACATCCATTTACAGGAGAGATGCTTTATCCTGCTACAACATCATGTTGGAGGTATGAGCAGAGCGCTATGCTTGAATATATGAGTGGCTGGTGCGAGTGTGAACTAAGAGACTTGGATGATGCAGATAAGCGAGCGCAAGTATGTGGTATTGATGCTAGCGATGTACGAAAAGGTATAAAGGCAATCGTTCTGAAAGCAGATTTAGAGACATCCAAGAAACAGGCTGAGGCTGTTTTGAAAAGAGGACAATGGCCTCGTTTCTATTTCACGAGAAATGGGCTAGGTGGCATCCGTCGTAAGACCTATCTTGAAAACGTAGATGGCAAGATGGTTACAAACCTTTGGCCTTATTCTGAGGTCGGTCATACTGACGAGGCTAAAAAAGAGCTAAAAGTTCTATTTGAAGGTGAGATTCCGTTTGACACGCCTAAACCTATTCGGCTTATATTGAGAATATTGCAAATTGCTACTAATAAAGGCGACATCGTTCTCGATTTCTTTTCTGGGTCTGCTACTACTGCTCATGCTGTCATGCAGTATAACAGCCAAGCAGAGGATGGGGGTGGACGTAAGTTTATCTTGGTGCAGATACCAGAGAAAGTGAAGGGCAAGTGGGGAGACCTTTGTGTAATCGGAAGAGAGCGAATCAAGCGTGCCGCCAAGAAAATCAAGGAGCAGAACCCTCTCTTTGCTGGCGACCTTGGCTTCAAGCATTATACCTTGGAGGAACCAAAGAAAGATGCTCTGCTGCAGATGGAGGAGTTTGACCCAGTGTCAAACAATATCACGACGCTGACAGTCGATGACTTTGGCAAGAACACCGTCCTCACTACTTGGCTTGAGGCAGATGGCTATGGCTTGACGGCAGAGGCAGAGGAGGTGAAGTTGGGTAACTATACTGCATACTGGAAGGAAGACCATCTCTACTTCGTCAATCCAGATGATGACTTCGACGAAAACAGCATCATTGCCCTGATGGATAAATATAACGGAGAGCCGTTCTCGCCTCATAACATAGTGATATTCGGCTACAGCTTCGGCTTCACTCATCGTGAAGAGTTGCAGAAGAACCTTCGCACGCTGAAGGAAGGCAATAAAACGTTGACAGTAAACATTGACATAAGATATTAGGAAGGCAGCATCATATATGGAATTAAAACTCGAAAATAACCTCACTCACCAAACGATACCTGTTGAAGGTGTTGCTATGGTGGTGGAGGATTCTATACTGGAACCGCCTAAGGCGAGCCATCAGAACCCATTGCTGAAATGGCAATTGAGTACAGAGGCTTTAGCTCTTGCACGTCGGCAAGCCCATGTCGAAGACAAAGCTTTCAAGCAAAGGATATCTCCTTACATGCTGTCGGAGAAAATCAAGGCTCTGCCTCATCATCGCATCTTGGACATCAAGATGGAGACGGGTACAGGCAAGACTTACGTTTACACACGTACCATGTTTGAACTTCACAAGCGTTGTGGATTCAACAAGTTTATCATCGCCGTACCTACCTTGCCCATCAAGGCTGGTACGGCATCGTTTCTGACAGAACCCGAGGTAAAACGCCATTTCGAGACGGTGTGCAATTATGACACAGAGATAGAACTTTGCTTGTTGGAGCCTCAGAAAACTCAGAAGAAGGGACGTTTGAACATGCCCTCCGCCGTGGGGCGGTTCTTTTATGGCTCGCATCACGCAAAACATAAGATATATGTGCTTTTGCTCAACATGCAGCTCATCACCAATGGTAAGTTGCTTACCCGTGACGATTACGACCAAATGCTGGGTGAGTTTCATCGGCCAGTGGATGCCATTGCAGATACCAAGCCTGTGCTGATTATCGACGAGCCTCACCGGGTGGAACGAGGGGGCAAGTCGTATGCGGCACTGATAGAGAACTTCAAGCCTCAGTTAGTATTGCGCTATGGCGCTACCTTCCCGGAACTTACGGTTGGCAAAGGCAAAAACAAACATGCTGTCAAGGACTATCAGGAACTCATCTATGACTTGAATGCCGCGGAGTCTTTCAACCAGGGACTCATCAAAGGGGTGGCAAAGGAACATCTTGAACTGCCTGGCGGAAAGAAGGCAGATAAGAAAGTGAAAGTCCTTTCCTGTGTGAAAGGAGACTGTGCCAACTTGAAGTTGACTAGCTCTGATGGTGCAGCGCATACTTTCACGATCCATATAGGCGATAGTCTTGGTGTCATCGACCCAGATCTTGACGGGGTAGTCGTTGAGGCTATCACCAAGAATAGTATTTCCCTGAGCAATGGACAGGAAAAGCAGACGGGTGAAGAATTTTTCCCAGACCAGTATGGCACTTCTTATCAGGAAGGTATGATAGAACTAGCCTTGATGCGCCACTTTGAGACGGAACGTGAGAATTTTAGCCGTGAGGGCTTGCCTGTCAAGACGTTGGCTCTGTTCTTCATAGACAGCATCGAGAGTTTTCGTGGCCCAGAAGGGAAGAACAACGGATGGCTGAGGCGAAAGTTCCTGGATATATTGGCTGGCAGACTGAGGAAAGAACTTGCAGGGCAGAATACTCCTGAATATGCCGCCTACCTCCAGGCGACCCTTGACAATCTGGACGCCTCGTGCGCAGGCTACTTCTCGCAAGACAACAATGATTCCGACGAGAACATCGCCAACGAGGTAAAGACGATACTTCATGGCAAGAAAGAGTTGCTGAGCTTTACTCATGCCGATGGTAAACCTAATGTGCTGCGTTTCTTGTTCTCTAAATGGACTTTGAAGGAAGGGTGGGACAATCCTAACGTGTTTACCATCTGCAAATTGCGATCCAGTGGTTCGGAGACGAGCAAGTTGCAGGAGGTAGGACGTGGTCTTCGTTTGCCAGTAGATAGTGTGGGCAATCGTATCGGCAACTCGGCTTTCATGCTTAACTACATCGTTGATTTCACGGAAAAGGATTTTGCCAACAAGCTTGTGGCGGAAATCAATGGAGAGCTGGAGGCAGCACAGCGAAGTCCTCTCTCCATTACGAAAGAAGATATTATCAAGGTGGCGAAGTTGCGCCAAATCGACGTCAAACAGTTCTTCATAGAACTAATGACCAAGGACTATGTCAATTTCGACTGGTCGGTGATGCCCGAAAAGTTTGACGATATGCTGATGGAATACCCTGAGTTCAAGGATATGGTGGGTGGCGTGAATGTAAGTCGCATCATCAACCGCAACAGTAGCCGCAGTGACAAGATTCATGTCCGCAAGGCAAGGTTTGAGGAACTGAGAGAATTATGGGCGCAGCTCAACCGCAAGTATGTGCTTTACTTTGATAAGAAGATAGATGGCAAAATCGCAGAAGCCTTGCCGTCTCTTATCAAGGACAAGCATGTGTTCTCGTTACAGACTGTAGGTTCGTCTCGCAGGATTCTCGACATTCAAGAGGGTAGGGCAATCGCCTTGGAAGGATCTCATATAGAACTGACTTTGCAGAACCGTCATTATGTATATAACGAGTTTCTGAAGCGTGCGTCAAGATACACCAATATTCCTGTCCATCTGCTGCATAAGGCTATATGCCATGTAGATCATGACGGCGAGAAAATCACAGGCGAAATGTTCAACGACAGTTCACTGACAAGATTGGTCAATGCCGTGGATGACTGGAAATGTGAGCAGTTGGTAGGAAACGTGCGCTATAAACAAGCTGACTATCAGGCGAAAGAGACGAAACTCACCCATGCTGACGGGACAGTGAAGGACGAGGTGGTTCAGACCTATATTGGCAATAAGAGCGCACCTGGCATACCTCCGCTTAATTATCTCTATGATGCCTATGCCCATGATTCCGGCTTGGAACTCCAAAACATGAAAACGGAGATAGATGAAGTAATCGTCTATGGCAAGATACCTTCTCATAGCATCTGCGTCCCGACGGTAGCTTCCAGCAATTATAGTCCGGACTTCATGTATGTGGTCAAGAAAAATGACGGTACCAAGGAACTGAATGTGGTGATTGAGACGAAAGCGTATGACAAGGAATCACATATATCTCCAGATGAGGAAACAAAGATTTCTTGTGCCGAGGCTTTCTTCAAGGCAATGGCTGCAAGTGGATATACCGTTCATTTCCGCAAGCAGATAAACAGCACGGGGGTCAAGAACATCATCAATGAACTAATCTGCAAGTGATGGATGAATGGTAAATGACATATAATCGAGGCGATAAACGAAAAAGGTTAGCATTCTTGAAGATGCTAACCTTTTTCTATGTAATCTGTATAGTTTCTATTCCATTATACGATGCCCTGGGCCATCATAGCCTTGGCAACCTTCAAGAAACCTGCCACGTTGGCACCCTTCACGTAGTTTACGTAGCCGTCGGCATCGGTACCGTACTTCACGCAGTTGGCGTGGATGTCGTTCATGATGTCGTGGAGCTTAGCGTCAACTTCCTCGCGAGACCACTTCAAACGCTCGGAGTTCTGGCTCATCTCAAGGCCGGAAACAGCAACACCACCAGCGTTGGCAGCCTTACCTGGAGCATAGAGAATCTTGGCGTCTTGGAACACCTTGATGGCCTCTGGGGTAGAAGGCATGTTGGCACCCTCGCTTACTGCGATAACGCCGTTGGCGATAAGAGCCTTGGCAGCCTCCTCGTTGATTTCGTTCTGGGTAGCTGACGGAAGAGCGATGTCGGCCTTCTCAAACCAAGGCTTGGCACCCTCGACATACTTCACGTTGTACTTCTCTGCATACTCCTTGATGCGGCCGCGCTCTACGTTCTTCAACTCCATGATGTAGTCGAGCTTCTCACGATCGATGCCGTCTGGGTCGTAGATGTAGCCGTTGGAGTCGGAGCATGTCACTGGCTTTGCGCCCAACTCAATCAACTTCTCCATGGTGTATTGAGCCACGTTGCCGGAACCGGAAACCAAGACAGTCTTGCCCTTGATGTCGATGTTCTTGGTAGCCAACATATTGAGGAGGAAATAAACGTTGCCGTAACCTGTAGCCTCAGGACGGATGAGAGAGCCACCGAACTCCTGGCCCTTGCCCGTCAAGATGCCCTGGAACTGGTGGGTCAGCTTCTTGTACATGCCGAAGAGATAACCTACCTCGCGGCCACCTACACCGATGTCGCCAGCTGGAACGTCCTCGTCTGGACCGATGTGGCGGTAAAGCTCAGACATGAAAGCTTGGCAGAAGCGCATCACCTCGGCGTTGCTCTTGCCACGTGGAGAGAAGTCGGAACCACCCTTGGCACCACCCATAGGGAGTGTAGTCAAAGAGTTCTTGAATGTCTGCTCGAATGCGAGGAACTTCAAGATACCCAAGTTGACAGACTTGTGGAAACGGAGACCACCCTTGTATGGGCCGATCACATTGTTGTGCTGGATGCGGTAACCCATGTTGGTCTGTACGTTGCCCTTGTCATCTACCCATGAAACACGGAACTCGATCACACGGTCTGGGATGCAAAGACGCTCGATGAGGTTTGCCTTCTCGAACTCAGGGTGCTTGTTGTACTCTTCCTCGATAGTGCCGAGTACCTGACTCACAGCCTGGATGTACTCTGGCTCATTAGGGAATCTTCTCTGAAGATTCGCAATGACTTCTGATGCTTTCATAATCTTAATTTCTTTTATTGGTTTTAAAAATCTTCTATTGTTGTTTGCGCTTGCAAAGATACACTTTTTCTTTGAAACGGCAAACAAAACGAAAGAAAAAATGAAGGAAAAGTAGAAAACAGTAACTTTTTAACGTTTGAAAGGATTTGAAAAATGTCGATTTGTGTTCGCACACCTTATTTATATATAGGATTTGTCGTGTATTTCGCTTATCTCTACTGCTGGAAGGAATGTTTCGTTGGCACTTACATCTTGTGCAACACGAAAATGTAATAATTTTTTGTGGTTGTGCTTGGTGTTGGGCTAGGTGGAATTAGTGCCTCCCTAGACCCACTTTGGAATCTGCGTCGGGACGAAAAACTTTTTCCCTCCCGACGCAGAAAATTTTCCCTCCCGACGGAGACGTTTTTGCGTCGGGAGGGTGAATAGAGGGAATGGTGCGCTTGTAAAGATTATTCGCAAAGAGTAAATGCGAAGTTAAGTTTCATCTTGTGAAACAAAAAATCCTCGAAAAGGGAAATACCCTTTGTCGAGGATTTTTTTGCTTATGATAGAGAAGTAGCTCTTACTTCTTGATTACTTTCTTGGTCTTGCCGTCGGTTGTCTTCACGATATATACGTTGCCGGAAGTCATGCTGCTTACCTGCTGGCCCGCGAGGTTGTAGATGGTGTTGATGCCATTTGGAGCAACTGTAGTTGTTTGCTTCTTAATGGCATTTACCAATCCAGGGAAAGTGATGGTACGAGTGGTAAATGACTTTAAGTCATTGGATGTAACCGTAATGGTAACATAGGTGGCTTCGTCGTCAGAGGTAATCTTCTTTGTTACGTATGCCCCCATTCCTTCAGCTTCTACAGAGAAGTCTTCTGGCTTGATTTCCTTGGTGTAATTTTCTATATCTAGGTTTCCAACTTCATCAAATCCTGTCAGAGCCTCATTGTTGAATGTCACAGACTTGAAGCCTGCATTATAGACTAGCTCTACGTCATCCACGTACAGTATGTCTGGATCCTTGTCGCTTGTAGAACCACCGCTCGGTGTAGCACAAGTGGAGATGGTCACCAAGGCTCCCTTAGGAGTCTCTTTTGTGTTGGCATAGGTAAATGGTACACTTGCCAGTTGCCATTCATCTGTGCTAGTGATGTCGGACTTGCTGGCACGGGCGATGATGTTGTTTGTATATGTTGTTATTTCTGGGTCTTGTACTGTCTGCCCATTGGAGAGAATTGCGCTGAGACTAGCCTGCGGATGCTTGTTGCCAGACCCTGCATGAAATTTCACCCAAACCTTGATGGAGTCTGGCTTGTTGTTTAGTACTGCGTAGAAGGGATCGCCATTGCCATCAAGATCGGTACAGCTGAAGTCAAGTGTAGAATTATTGGAACTGTTGCTGGCAAAGATATTGTTGGCATTGAGACGGCCGGTGGTAATTGTACCATTGGCAGACTGACCTAATACGGAGGATGAAGCCACTTTCACGCATTTTTTGATATCTGAATTTGCATCTTTGCGGACATCATCTGACTCCCATGTGTGCGTGACTCCAGAAACAAAAGAGATGAGTTTACCGGTAGCACTCATGAAAGAGTGCCATCCATTGGGCTCGCGGCTTGTGGCAGAGCCATATGTAGCATCGTGAAATTCATCAAATCCGGAATTGGGCAATTGACCCATATTGTTGGCATCATCTCCCAGTTTTACGCCGACAATCATGCTTCCTGCAAGGGGAATGTTCAATATGGCATTGAAATTACCATTCTTTAGCTGACCCTTGAGAAGGATAGGGAGGTCTCCCAGACTTGGCCCCATCCAAGATTCAATGTTTGCATCGTCACCAGCGGTAATCTGTATGGTTTGTTGGGTTTCCAATGCGATGACGTTGCCACATTGGGTAGCTTCTACATTCTCTACATGGATGTTGCCAACACCCATCTCACCCATGGCGAAATTTTTAAGATCCATGGTGTACTTTCCATCGGCTTGCTTATCGACGGTTACTGTCACATTACCTACTCCCATGTCAGCAGATCCTGAGATGCTTACCGCTAATGGGCAAGTGTATTGCTCTGCGGATGCGGACATCAAGGTAAGTGCCAATGCTACTGAAGTAAAAAGTTTCTTCATAATCATTTCCTTTCTTAATTAATCTTTATCTATTTCTTAGTCTGTTTTCTTATTTCAGTTGGTATATCAAGCCTATGCTCCCATAGATGGGGTACATGGTTTGTTCCATCACAGTGAAGTCTTTCTTGAATATGCCGGAGAGTCCCCACGTTAAGCCTACAAAACCGCCCCATCGCTTGGAGAAATACCAATCCAAGCCTGCGTCGATACCGAATTGCCAGTTGCGCATGTCGCTAGAGAAGTCGTAGTCGCCTCGCTCGCCGTCTTCATGCCCTAGCTCCACCTTCATTCCCGTAGGGTCGCCTTGGCGAAGATAGCCGTCATACGCATATCCCTCAAACTTATGGGAAGTGACGTATGAAAAGTAAGGACCCAGCTTGACGCGGAGTTTGTATGATATGTCGTAGGTGGCTTGGACAGGGATGGTTGCCAAGCTTTGGTCCACCTTGGTCACGACATTACCCGTGAACACACCTTCCAATTCCTCGCCGCCACGAACCATTTTCATGTGATAGTTCTTGACTCCTGCGTCCGTTTTCATGCCTTTGTTTTCAAAATGGAGGCCGAACATGATTCCCCATTTGTCGTTGAAAGGGTGGAAGGCGTCGAAACCCAAGGTGAAGTTAGGACGAAGCGAATAGCTGTGGAGTGTGCGAATAGTGGCAGGCATACCAATGGGGGCTGTACCTCCCAGATTGTAACTGCCTCTTACATAATAGCTGTAATTATGCAGAATGCTCTTGCTTGTTGGTTCGCTCTCCTGGTTTGTCTTGCTGAAAGCCGGCGTGATTGCCGCCACAGCAAGCAAAAGGGTTGTTATAGTTGTCTTATTCTTCATTATTCGTCTCCTTTTTCACAAGTGATACGGAATTTATCTACATACAATGTGCTGCCGACTGCTCCCATGAAAGATCCGCCTTCTACACTCGAAGAGCAAACGATAGCCAAGCTATATCCCATTTTTGCAAGCTTTTCCATGTCTATCTCTTTCTTGTATGTAAACTCCAAGTCAAATTGGGTCCACTCTGGCGTGTTGTCTATGTCTGGCACCTTGGCTATGGCCACCACTTGCTCGCTGGTCTGCACGTTGTCTCCATAGAGGGTGATGGCTTCGCCTTCCGCATTGTGGTTGTCGTAGAGCACTGCATAGATAGTGCCATAATCTTGGCGGTCGCTCACTTCTTGCTTCTTGCTGTTGGTGAACTTGGCTCCGCGCTCGTATTTATAGTAGCCGCTGAATCTGACAGGCTTGAAACTTACAGGCATACCAAACTGCGTCGCCTTCATGGCATCCTTCAAAGCGTTGGTTGCGTCGAATTTGCCAAGAAACAAGTTGCCGGCGGCAATAGGCATCTTTGCCATCGAACCAAAAGTTCCCGTGTCTCTTGTCGTCAATTTTACGCAAGCACTTCCGTCCAAAGTTCCCTCTTCGCCTGCGGCAATGGGAACGGTAGGGTAGGCATCGGGCTTGGCCGAGCCGTTGCTGAGATTGAATCCCGGGTTGCCCGTAGCCCAGTTGTTGGCTCTAGTTCCGTCATCGTTTTTGTCGCTCCACACGTAATATTTATGAACAGGCTTTACCTCGTTGAGGAAGTAGTCCTCAAAGTCATATTTCATCTCCTCATATACGACTGGAGGATAAGAGAAGGAGACATTGTATTTTCTGCTCCATTCCCCGTCTTGCGAAGTCACGGTGTATGTGACGGGGCCATTGGTGAAATCTTGTTCGCTTCCACTGGCAGGGGTTATTGTAGCACCTTCTGTCAATGTAAAGAGAGGAGCCATCTTGCTGATGTCTGTATTTCTCTTCACGATAAATTTGATATCTTGTTCGTTGGAAAGAACTTTTACAATCGTGTCGGTAAGGTTGGCGAACATATCCAAGGGATTCTCTGCATGGATATATGCTTGCTCAATGTCGCACTCTGCATTAAGTGGTTCTTCCTTAAAGCAAGAAGTGAAGGCGGTGCTTCCGATCAAGGCTGCTGCCATCAGTTTTAAATATCTCATATATAAACAAATATAATCGTTTTATGGGTGCAAAGTTACGATGAAAACTTGTAACTGCCAAATGTTTTTCGGGTAAAATTCAGTTTCCATCCCTTTTTGAAAAGAAAATGTGAGTTATGTACAAAAATCGCTTTGTCCTTTAGACTAAATAAGCCCGATTCCCTTGTGGGAACCGGGCTTAAAGTATTATGAAGTGAAAATCTTATTTCACGAATTGACGATGGGGTAGGGCGGATTAAGCCTTGCCTTCCATCTGAGCCTTCAACTTAGCGAGAGCGTCGATGTCGCCGAGAGAAGTACCTGCAGCTACGTTGTTGATAGTAGCAGACTCGTTCTTGCGACCACCGTTGTTGTGCTTGCGTGGAGCTGCTGGCTTAACATCGTCCTTGCCCTCCTCGAATGTACGAGAGTGAGAGAGGATGATACGCTTTGTCTCCTTAACGAACTCGATTACCTTGAAGTCGAGCTCCTCGCCCTTCTTAGCCTGAGAGCCATCCTCCTTGGCGAGGTGCTTTGGAGTAGCGAAACCTTCACCACCCTCTGCGAGAGCGATAACGGCACCCTTGTCCATCATCTCTGTGATAGTACCCTTGTGGATAGAACCAGGAGTGTAGATAGCCTCGTACTCATCCCATGGGTTAGCCTCCAACTGCTTGTGGCCAAGGCTCAAACGACGGTTCTCCTTGTCGATCTCGAGAACAACTACGTCGATGTCGGCACCAACTGTAGTGAACTCAGATGGGTGCTTAACCTTCTTAGTCCAAGAGAGGTCGGAGATGTGAATCAAACCATCAACACCTTCCTCAAGCTCTACGAAGATACCGAAGTTAGTGAAGTTGCGAACCTTAGCTGTGTGCTTGCTGCCTACAGGGTACTTAACCTCGATGGTCTCCCATGGGTCTTCCTTCAACTGCTTGATGCCAAGGCTCATCTTACGCTCAGCGCGGTCGAGAGTCAAGATGACAGCCTCTACCTCGTCGCCTACCTTCATGAAGTCCTGAGCAGAACGCAAGTGCTGGCTCCAAGACATCTCAGAAACGTGGATGAGACCCTCTACGCCAGGAGCAATCTCTACGAATGCACCATAGTCAGCCATAACGACAACCTTACCCTTGACGTGGTCGCCAACCTTCAAGTTAGCATCCAAAGCATCCCATGGGTGTGGAGTCAACTGCTTCAAGCCAAGAGCGATACGCTTCTTCTCCTCATCGAAGTCAAGGATAACAACGTTGATCTTCTGGTCGAGAGAAACAACCTCGTGTGGATCGCTTACGCGGCCCCAAGAGAGGTCTGTGATGTGAATCAATCCATCTACGCCGCCGAGGTCAACGAATACACCGTAAGAAGTGATGTTCTTAACAGTACCTTCGA
>CAVGEN010000073.1:0-16410 GCA_963628185.1 Waltera intestinalis
ATTTCAAAGGAGAGCTGACTTGTAGCCCTCCCTTGAATACGTGTACCCATTTCAATATGACTGAGTAGTTACGATGTTCCAATAAAAATTATAAATAAAAACAAAATGGAAAAGCCAAATAAAAATAAGATATTTATTAGCTATTCGCATGCCAATGATTCATATTTTGATAGGCTTATGACTCATTTAAGAGGGTTGAAAATATTAAAAGGTGGGTTTGATGTATGGTCGGACAAGGAAATTCATGCTGGTCAACAGTGGAAGTCTGAAATTTCTAAAGCATTAGTTGAGTCTAATATTGCTATTCTTTTGGTATCTCCAGATTTTCTTGCATCTGATTTTATAGTAAATAATGAACTACCACCAATATTACAGAAAGCTGCAGCTGATAATACCACAATTTTGTGTTTGCTTGTTGTACCAAGTTTGTTTGTGGACTCTCCACTCTCGGAATTTCAAGCTGTCAACAAACCTGAACGAACTTTGGCAGATATGCCAACACAGGCAGAACAAGATAGAACTTACCTTGCTTTAATGAATGAAATCAAAAGTATTGTAAACAATTAGGTATATTGTGTTTTATAAGTAAAATCTATGAAACAACGTATTGATTATATCGACCGAATGAAGGGCTTGGCAATCTTCTTGGTTGTCATGGGGCATGTTTATGGCTTTGCTTTTGCGCAGTCTGATGCTGTGGCTAATCGGCTTATTAGCTCTTTTCACATGCCTTTGTTTATGTTCCTCTCTGGGTTAGTGGCTTGCTCTGGAGCGACTAAACCTTTTTGGAACTTACCGAAGTTGGGCAGAAAACTTCGAGGATTGCTTCTGCCTTTGCTTGTCTTTGGTATGTGCTTTACCATGACATGGGCTAAGGACTTTGGCTCTGGCTTGAAATGCTTCTTGGAATCGCCTAATAAAAATGGGTATTGGTATTTGATGACATTGGCGGTATTCTATGTCTCCCTCAGCCTTTATCGACTGAATGTCAAGCAGAAATGGTATGTGGATGTAGGGTTGGCAATTGTATTATGGGGGGGTACTTCGCCCTTTGGAAATATACGTCGCAAACAGTGGATTACTTCTGTATGCTTAATTGTGGTAACTTCTATCCTTTCTTTATCTTGGGCGTTTTCACGACCAAGTATAGATTATTGGATAAAGTGAAGCAAGCTAACTGGCTCTTCTCGCTTTGCGTGGTGGGCTATCTCGTCCTGTTTGTCGTGGATATGCCAATTCATGCATTGGTGAGCTTGAACAAGCATATTTTCTTGCCATTCTGCATGGTGCTCATTGTCGTGACATTATCTGTTGCTCGACATGGAGAGAGTTCACGAGTGGAAAGAGTATTGGATTATGTGGGAAAGAGGACGCTGGATGTCTATGTGATTCACTATTTCTTCATTTGGCAGATTCATCTTTCTGGACTTGCCAAGAGCTTGGAGGTGTCTGGCAATTCTTTGATTACCTTTGTGTTGGCAATATTCCTTTCTAGCATTGTCACAGCCTTGGCAATTTGTGTCGGGAATATCTTGCATCATGGGATATGGATTGAGAGGCTTGTTTATGGAAAGCTCGTCAAGTAAGAACTTCGCAATTAGTGTTAAATCCCAAGATTCCTTTGGCGGTTTCAAAATAAATATTTAATTTTGCCATCATCTAAGCGAAAATTCAATTTTTACATAAAAATGACACAAAGAGAAAACAAAGAAAGAGCGAGAACTAGTCGAGAAGAACTTGGCAAGTTTTTCTATGAATTGGCTAAAATGACGTTCGGGGCAACGGTTTTGGCTAGTGGCGTGAGTTTGGTAATGGGAACGGGGGATGCAATTGCTTCTGTTGTATTGCTTGTTGTCGGTGCTTTTGCTACAGCATTTTTTGCGGGCGTAGGTAATAAAATTTTAAAAACGAAATAATTATGGAAGGATTTATTATAGTAATTGGTGGGTTTGGACTGATGGCTGCTGCATTCTATTTTTGGCTTGATACCAAAAAGGGAAAGGCATGGTTGAAGAACCTTTAAAATGGTGTCTCCCGATTCTGCTGACAAGGCTTGCCGCAGATCGGGATATATAATGATTTTGGGATTGAGTAGAACGATTCATACTTCGCAATTAGTGTTAAATCCCCAGATTCCCTTGGTGGTTTCGTGAAAAAGTCGTAGCTTTGCAAAATAACTTAGAAAATTTTGATTATGAGATTAACAAATTATACTAATATAGAGCAAACTCCAGTTTGGAACGAAGTGAAGGATTGGAGTGATGAGAAGAAAAATGCCCTCATCACACTTCTTTATATGACAATGGGAAAGCCTTTGGAAAATGAGCAGGACGAGCATGAGAAATTAGAAACTTTTGTTGGCAGTATGCCCAAGGACGTTTTAGCTATGGCTTCGGAATATGCCATCAAGGAATATCGTGCAGGAAGATGTGTTCCTCATGCACAGGCAATGAAAATGATTAAAGAGTGAAGAGGATGGAAATAGTTTGGTCTGACATGTCGCTTCGTCAGGTGGACGAAAACCTCGATTATGTGGAAGAGCATTTTGGTGCATTTGTAGCTCAGGAAACTTTGGATAAGATAAATGCTAAGGTTAATGACTTGTTGGATTTTCCAGAAAGTGGTACTCCTGACTTTAGTTATACTTCTAAAGTAGCACTTGATGATATCCTAATTCGTCATATAAAGGTTGGACCTTAGTATGATTAAACGCTATTACGAAGGTATTTCTTAAAAATCTCCCGATTCTGTTGGCTAAGTGTTGCAACAGAATCGGGAGTTGATAGCCCATCGAATGTTTCTAGATATGGAAGTCGATTTCTTCGAGCCACTTCTTGGTGTCGAAGCAAGGACAGTCCTTACGGACTCCTGGCAGTTCACGATGACCTAGGATTTCTGCGTCGGGATAATCGACGCAGAGAGATTGGAGGAGTTCCTCCATCGTCACCTTTTGGGCGATCGTGCGAGTGTCGGCTGGCTTGCCGTTCTTGTCGAGTCCGCCCTCGTAGCAGATGCCGATGCTGTGGGAGTTGTACCCCTTGGCATGTGCGCCCGTCTGTGACTCGGGGCGACATGGGTACAAGGTGCCATCCTTAGTGATGTAGTAGTGGTAGCCGATGGTGGGGAAGCCTCTTGCCTTGTGGCAGGCTTCCAACTGCTCTACCGTGAAGTTCTGGGTTACTCTCGTTGCACTGCAATGTAGCACAATTAATGAAATGTTACGTGGATTCTTCATTCTTTCTTGAATGTTGAGTGTTGATTGTTGAATGTTGAGTTTTTTACCTTTTTACTTTTAAACGCCTTGACAGCTTGTTACGCAGAAAGCAGATGCTATCGCCGTGAGAACGGTGATGATGAAGTTAATTACTGTTTTTATGGTTTCTTTCTTCATGATAATGAATGTTTTACAGAGGGCATAGCCCTCGAATGATATACTATATACAATGTTTTTTCTCAAAAAGGGTGGGGGAGGGCAATCCCCCTAACCCCTAAGCTACATTTCGGTGTAGAGATCGTCACCGTCGTCTGTGCCACCACTTGATGGCGTGTCTGTGCTATCACCTGATGGGGTGGTAGGGGTGTCAGAACTGCCATCGACATCTGTGCTGTCGCTACCAGCGAGGGCGGTTGCCTTTTTCAAGGTGGCATCGAGGTTGAGGCGGTCGGCTACCAGTTCGCCTGTCGCTCTGGCACGGAGCTTCACGCCCTCGATGTTCTTGGCTACGGAGAAGTCCTTCTCGGTGTCGGCTCCCTGTTTGTTCTTGATGCCGATGGAGAAAATCGCCAAGTTGTCAATCTTCACGGCGATGCCTTGCAAGGCTAGCTCTCGGATGCAAATTACCATGTCGGTGAGCATTCCCTTGATGGCTCCTGGTGAGAACGGTGTGTTGTGGCTCGACATGTGAGTGGCGAGGCCGTCTATCCCTACGGTCTGGGTCACCACAGGGTATGCGTAGTACTTGCCGTACGCATTCGGCATCTTCTCGTTCTTGTTTTTCTTCACGTTGAATAGAATCATGGTATAAATTATTAAAGTTAATACTGTAAAGTCAACCTCTCTGATTGACAATGCAAAGGTACGGCTTTTTTGTTTGCCGATGTCGGCAAACGGCGACATTGTACTCTACTGGGATGATAAAATGATATTTTTCTTTTTCGACCACCCCGTCCCTCCTAGCCAGGAGAGTTCCACCTCCTATCCCCAAGCCCCTTTCCTCCTCAGGAGGAAGGGGATGTAGCTGGCTACGCTATAGCTTCGCCAGAGTTTTGGTATCTTGGTTACGGCTCCCCTAAGTAATACATGATAAGATAGACTTGATGCCTCGACCAGCATTTGGCGTTCTTGCCGATATGGCAGGCTTCGAGGTTCGCTTTCAACTCCTTGATGTTGTTAATCCAGCGGTTCAAGCGTTTTAACGCAATGTCGGGTGAGGACTTGGGGAAGTAGAGCAATGCTAGCTCCGACTTCCCATAACTTCTTTCTTCAATATTCATAATAAAAGTGATAAGTATGATGTTTAGTGCTTCCCAATAAGTCACAGAGATTTCTCAGTGACTATCCGGGATTTCTCTGTAAGTCACTGACGACTCGCTGTTGATTTCGCCACCGTCCTTCTCGACGACAAACCAGCCGTTGCCCTTGCGACGATGCGCCTTCGGGAACCCCAACCTCGCCATGATGCTGCCGATGCTCTGGTGCTCGAAGTTCTTGCGCATTGCAGGATTGGTGCAGATGCGCTCCACGATCTCTGCCGTATAGCGGAACTTGATGAACTGAGGTGCTGTGTCTGCCTTCGGCACACGGTAGAACCGCCTGATCTGCTCCTCGGCGTAGTTGGGCACCATGAAGAGGGTGTTGTGCTGCTGCATCTCGACGATGTCGTCCTGGGTGAGCCAATACACCCAACCGTCCTCGCCACGCTTCTTGCGTTCCTTCACCTCCTTGCCCAAGGCTACGCACTGGGAGTAGATGCCCACGTAGTCCAGCGGCTCGTCTATCGGACTCACGATGCTCTCCACCATCCAAGGGGAGTAACGGCGGTTCTCCAGGTCGGTGATAATCTGCTGGTTGTTGGTCGTACCTGCCACGGAGGCACGGTGGTCGAGGTCGCTGCGGAATCGGTCGTAAGGGCGACGGATGGAGAAATGGAGCTTGGTCATGTTGCTCTTGAAGGCGTTGAGGTTCTTGCCGAAAGTGGTGTCGAACTCGTCGAGGCACATCAGGGCCTTGCAGGAGAATGCCTCCATGAAGTCCTTGTCGGTATAGACCGCCGCCGACTCGTTGAGGTAGTAGTCGCGGAGCAGCGGAGGCAGGAGATAGTTGAAGAACGTGCTCTTGTAGATGCCGCCCTTTCCGATGAGGATGAGCATCACCTGGTTCACCACGTCGGGAGTCACCCATCCCACCACCATCGCCACGAGCCACTTGCGGAAGTACTTCCTGAAGGTCGCCTGGTCGTGATGGTAGCCCTCCTGGGGAATGATGTGGATGCGATCGGCAAGTTCGCCGATATAGTCACGCTTGCCGTCCCAGAGGGGCAAGGCTCGGAGGTAGTCGTCCAAGGGGTCGCATTTCAGGGCGAAGTCGCTGTGGATGATGGAGATGAGCTTCTGCATGTTGACGTTCATGCCCTCTTCCTCCATCTCCACCCAGAGCGAGTTGAGAATGTCGTCGTCGAGGTTCACCCACTTCAGGTACTTCGGCTTATCCACCAGACGGCTCGTAATCTCATGCCTGCCCGTCACCATGTTGCGCTGAATCTGGTATCTCATCGAGAGCCATTGCTTGATATACTTCACGGATGTCTGACCACGATACGACTCTCCCTCACGGAAGAAGTGCCAGTTGCCGAAACGCTCGGTCTTCTTGTAGCACGACTTCAAGACGGCTGCCGTGTCGGGATAGTCGCTGGAAAAATGGGCGTCGGCATAGTCGAGGACTTCCTTGAAGTCGATGCCGTAAAGGTTGCAGATGCTTCCGAAGTGCATCACATACTCGTTGTGCCGGTGTGACTCGAAGACGAAACCCCAGTTGTGGAGAGTTTCCAGTATGTGCTTCTCAGCCTCTTCCATCGTAGGCTTCTCGGTCGAGAGCTTGGCAGTCTTGCCCGAGCTTCCCTTACCCGACTTGCTGCGAGAACCAGCCGATTTCTTGGTGTTCTTCTTGCGGAGCAGACTGGCGGTGAACTTGGCGAGTTCCTTGTCGGTGAGGGTGAGCGGTTCGGCATCCCAGTGGAAGTAGGCTTGTTCGTCGTGGGCAAGCCCCGAGAGACGGAGGAAATCCACACACTGTCGGTCAGCCTTGAGCCCCAAGAGGGTGTCGAAGAACGACATGGCCTTCTGGAGCATCGCCTGGTGGAGTTCCACGTAGGACAGCTCGCATCCCTCGGGGCGTTGGTAGCCGACGACGATGCGGAATCCCCTGCCCCCGATGGTGCGATAGGCGATGATGGGGTAGGCGGCAAGCTTGATGCGCTCGAAGAGAGGCGGCATGGCTTCGAGGGGCACATGGTCGTAGTCGAGGCTTAGGCAGTTAACTGCGCCCACCACGTTTTCGAGCATTCTGCCCTTGCCATCCAGTTGGGCGGCGAAACAGACGGCTGGCGACATGGGCTTCACCTTGCTGTCGGCAAGCTCCTTGCTCACGGCGAGGGCCTTGCGATAGGACTCGGTGAGGGCGGCGAGGTCGTGGTTACGGAGAATGAAATCCTCCAACTCTTGACGGCTGCTGAGAGGTCGGCTCATCTTGGAGTCGAGCGAAGAGAACACGGAAGGCATGAGGCCGTCGTTTGAAGCCGTGAACGTCTTTTTTATTATATCCATTATTATATTAGGTTTTACGGTGTGAACCGATATTAATAATATTCTTTCTTTTTTATTTCTTTCGCGTATGCGTATGAAAGCAAGAAACGAGGGTTCACCCTTCACTTCTGTCTCGGATGCCCGATAAACAGATGGGTTTCGGGGTGTGAACCTATCCTTCATGGGTGTTCACGAGAATGTCACGGAGGGTGGCAAACGGTGAACCCTGGGGAGGCACAAAAGTCCAAAAGGTGAACGCAAAATTACATCAAAAGTCGATATGTTGACTTGTAGTTGACGTGATGAGGTAACTTGACCTCTGTTATTTAAAATAAATAAACAACTAGATACATAAATTAAAAATTTAAAGAATGAACACAAGCAAGAAAGCCAAGATTGGCATAGTGAGCAACGTGGGAACGCAGGTTCCAAGTAAAGCCTAAAGCAAGAAATTTTACCTGAACGACTTCGGCAAGCAATTGTTGAAGGATGTCAGACAACTGACCAATCCAGCGACCAGCAATGCCTATACCCGACAAGAGTTGGATGAGACCTTTGGGTTGGGTCGTTCAAGCATAGAGCACATGAAGAGCGACCATTTGGAGGTGACGCTGAGCACGTTTGTCAATGCTGCCTACGCCCAGTTGCTCCATGTGCCCAAGGAGAATCGCTTTGTCACGCTTATCCGCATATTGGAGAAGATACACGAGGAACGCCTTCGTGAGTTTGGCGTTGACGAGGTGTTCCCCGACGGCATCTTGTCGGAATATTGCCGGATTATTCGTGGGCAGGTGGAAGGATAGGAAATTATTTAATAATATATATTAGAATGAAAAGCTGATGAAACAACGTATTGATTATATCGACCGAATGAAAGGTCTGGCAATCTTCTTGGTTGTTATGGGGCATGTGTATGGTATGGTTTTGTTGGGCAGGAAGCTGAGAGGACTGCTTTTTCCACTGCTTGTCTTTGGCATGTGCTTTACCATGACATGGGCAAGCTAATTGGCTCTTCGCGCTTTGCATGGTTGGCTATATAACCTTGCTTCACGAATGGAACGAGTGCTGGATTATGTTGGAACGAGGACATTGGATGTCTATGTGATTCATTACTTTTTTATCAGTCAGATTCATCTGTCTGAAATTGCCAAAGACTTGGAAGCAACGGACAATGCTTTGCTCGTTTTTGTCTTGGCAATATTCCTTTCTGTTATTGTTACTACCTTAGCAATTGGTGTAGGAAATATCTTGCATCATGGGACGTGGATAAAAAAGATTGTCTATGGAAAATGACAAAAAAATATTGAAGGCGGTTGCGCCTTTTTATCACCCTGGGTTCTTGAATTTTAAGATGGCTTCATTTGAGGCTTGGAAGCAGAATGAAGGAAAGGTTGCAAAGGAACATTATCCTCCAAGATTTCTGCATGGGGCAGTTTTTCGTTGGGAGTTGCCGACGCTTTTTAAGAGCAAGAAGGAGGCGAGATTGAGGTTTGTTGAACCTGTGTCCTTGTCATTTGATGCCTTTCCTGACTATGCAAGGTATGAAGTCGTTCCGATGTTTTGGGATTGTTGGCCTTGTTACTTCGAGAAAACTCGTGATTGGTTGGTGCGACATCAAGTGAAGATGGCGATTTTCTCTTCACGGCAAACTGTGGAGCGAATGCGAGAGGCATTGCCTAATGTAAATATAATATGGTGTGCTGAGGCGGTGAATGATTCTGGCTATGATAAGGGAAAATTGTTGAAAGACCGTGAGATAGATTTGTTGGAGTTTGGTAGGGCGAATGACAGAATTGTGGATGCTGAGAAACTGAAGCAGGTAAAGATTGATGAAAATAGCTTGAAGCATGTTTGTACCAAGCAGAATGGCAAGTTCATCTATACCAACGAACAGTTGTACCAAGCGATGGGCAATGCCAAGGTAACGATAGCATTGCCTCGTAGCATGACACAGCCAGAGATTGCAGGCGGCATAGAAACCTTGACGCAACGCTATTGGGAGTGCATGTTTTCACGCATGGTGATGGTGGGTCATGCGCCAAAGGAACTTATCGACTTCCTCGGGTATAATCCTGTGATGGAACTTCGTGATGATATATCGGCTGAAGATTTGATTCGTGATGTCTTGGAGCATATCGAGGATTATCAAGGTTTGGTCGATAAGAACTTGGAAACGGCTAAACGCCTTGGCTCTTGGAATGTGAGGATGAAATGGCTGATGGGAGAACTTGCTCAAATTTATACCATCAAATGAAAGTGGGGAAAATAGACCTTGAGGTTAGAGATAGATATATTTTTTGAAATCAATGAGAATAGTACATATTCATTGGTCATTGGGTACTGGTGGTGTCGAAACGATGCTACCAGACATAGCCAATGCCCAAGCCGAGACGAACGAGGTGGCATTCGTGGTGATAAATGATTGGGTGGAGCCCTCCATCCTCGCCAAAATCAACCAAGAGAAGGTGAGGGTGGTGCTCTTGAAGCGTAAGGCTGGAAGCAAGAATCCCTGGCCTATTATCAAGTTAAATCTGTTCTTGATGAAGTTCAAGCCCGACATTATCCATACCCATGCATATCAAATAATTAATTTGGTTTTCTATCCAGGTGGCAAACGAGTGAGAACCATTCATAACACCCATAATCTATGTAGTGAATATCCAAAGTTTGATAAGTTGATTGCCATTTCCAAGGCTGTACAGGATTTTACATTGAACCAAGGTTTCAAATCTGTCCTTGCTGATAATGGAATTCCTGTGCAAAGAATTAATCACGTTCGCAAAAATATGTTCACCGATGGTAAACTTCATTTTATTCAAGTGAGTCGTTTGTATGTGGAGCAAAAAGGGCAGGACATCTTATTGGAAGCTTTGAGTATTTTGAAGTCGAATGGCTCTTATGATAACTTTGTGATGCACTTTGTTGGGGATGGAGCTGACGAGGCAATGTTACAACATAACACCCATGAGTTGCATCTGGATGAGAATGTCGTCTTTGAAGGCTTGAAAGACCAAAAATGGATATATGAAAATCTTTGCGATTTTGATTTGTTTATTCAGCCTTCTCGTTATGAGGGCTTTGGACTGACTGTGGCGGAAGCCATAGCCGCCAAGGTTCCTGTGTTGGTAAGCAAAATAGAGGGTCCCCTTGAAATCATTGATGCTGGAAGGCTAGGGTTGTCTTTTGAAAATAAAAATGCTGATGATTGTGCTCTAAAATTGCAAGCGTTCATGGAAAATGGTAGAAACAATAATCAAGTGGAGGATGCCTACCGATACGTATGTGAGCATTATGACGTGAGTATCACCGCTCAGAAATATCTTGAAGTCTATCAGTCTATCATGTGATAAAATTATTAAAAAAATAAAAAGGAGTAGAAAAATGAAAAAAGTCAATATAGAAGAACTTCGTGAAATTCAAATTAATATCTTGCAGAATGTGCATGATTTTTGCATGAAGCATGATATTCATTATTCTTTGGCATACGGAACGCTCTTGGGGGCTGTTCGCCATGGAGGTTATATCCCTTGGGATGATGACATAGATATTGCCATGCTTCGTCCTGACTATGAGAAATTTATGGATGAGTACAAGGATGATACTTATCGCTTTTGCGAGTGCCGTACTGATAAAGACTGTCATCTAGGATTTGGAAAGGTTGAGGATACAAGAACTCTTGTAATAGAGGGTGGTAATACCAAGAATTTAGGAGTGTCAATTGATGTGTTCCCGATTGATGATCTTTGTGACACATGGGAGGGAAGCGTGAAGTGTTTCCATTCTTATAAGTGGAATTGGTTGATAAGGAAGGTTAAGTATAGAGAACTCTCTATCGTCAAAACTTTGTTTAAGAAAATTGCCGTGGCTTTCTTGAAGGTGTTATTTGTTCCTTTTTCTGTGCATCGTTTGGCAAAAGAGAATGTTGGTAAGGCAAAGGCGCATGTTCTTCCTCAATCCAAGTTCGTAGGGTTGATATGTGATGTGAATGTAACTTTGGCGGAAATTATGGAACGTTCCATTTGGAGCGATTATCAACAAATCGTTTTCGAGAATAGAACGTTTATGGCAGTAAAAGATGCCGACGGATATTTGAAACATGAGTATGGTGACTACATGAAGCTTCCACCGAAGGAACAACAAGTGCCAAAGCATGACTTCGAGGCTGTTTATTGGAAATAGAGAATGATTTTATGTTAAATCGCAAGAATCCCTTGGTTATCTGGAGAAATTGTCGTAGATTTGCAAAAAGAAAAGTGAATCCTTTAATAAGTGGGGAAACAAACGATGAATAATAAATATAAAATGACGGAAGACGAAGTGGCAAAGCTTAAAGCTGTTACTTTGTATGTCTTGGACAAATGTGGGGAAACGGATTTTATACATTTGTTCAAGATTATTTACTTTGCAGAAAGAAGTCTTTATGCAAAGTATGGGCAACATCTTGTAAATGACACTTTTGTGGCAATGGAACATGGTCCGGTACCATCTAACCTTTATGACGCTTTGAAACTTATGAATGGGAAAGGTAACAATGGTGCGATGAAGAGCATTAGTGCAGCCTTGCTTCCTGCTGGTGGAGAGTGCGCTTGGTTTTATGTAAAAGGAGCAGAAAAACCAGATCAGGAAGAGTTGAGCAAAGCTGAAATTCAAGCCTTGGATGTTGCTATTGCTAAATATAAGGATGTAGATGCGAAAACATTGTCAGAATTATCCCATGATGTAGCTTGGCATGAGGCTTGGGGGGATAACCATAACACAATTATGACCTCTGTTAGCATCGCGAAAGCAGGAAACGCATCAGAGGAATTTCTGAAATATTTAAAGGAGCAAGAGTCAATCAATTCTTTTTTGGGAGTATAAAATGGTAAATATAGGCGAAATATTGGGAGCAAAAGCCAAAAACATAGTTCTTGATTCTGTTGAGGAAGGGGATGTGTACCGCTTTCGATTAACTCCAGAAGAAGGTGTGGTTCCCAAGAATAAAGGGGATATTGAAAGAAATAAATACTTTATCGTTATAGGTAAGGACAGCCAAGGAAATGCTTTTGGTTTTGTCTTGATTAATTCAGAAGTAAATCCATATCTTCCGAAATGTCGTCGTGACTTGCATAAAGTTTTGAAGGCATCAAAATATGAGTTCTTGGAAAATCAAGATCGATATGTTGATTGCTCTGACTTTAAGAAAATATCTAAGGAGCGTTTTGTTGAGGTGTTTTCGGCAGACAAATTAAAAGGAAAACTTGATGATGATGATTTGCTTCAAATAAAAGAGGCAATTTGTTCTTATGAAAATGTTTCGGTAAAGATGCTTAAGCGTTTTGGCCTTATTTGAATATAAATACTGCGAAAACAAATTGTAATTTGATATTTATTCTATAACAACATCATAGGTTGGCAAGACATGGGTCTTGCTACCCCTTTACCCTTTTGTATCAATCAATACAATAGAAATAACAATGAAGAAGTTTTATGCGCTGTTGGGTATTCTTTTTGGGATGTCTAATAGCTTGTGTGCCAATGACAGCACGAAGGTCTCGCCCTTCACCGCCTCATTGGAATTAACCACTAAGTACATGTGGAGAGGTATCGAGTATGGCACTGCGCCAACGGTATTCCCGATGATAGGCTACTGCTATAAGGGCTTCAACGCCTTCGCCATGGGAGCGTATGCTGTCAATGGTAGTCATCAGGAGGTGGATTTGGGCGTATCGTATTCCGTCAGCGAATTTACTGTAGGTTTGTCTGATTATAACTATCCTTCCGCTGTTGGTGAGAAGGACGGTTACTTCAAGTTGAGCAATCGCAGTACGGGGCATTGGGTGGAAGCTTATGCCACATGGACGGGAACGAAGATTCCTTTGTGGGTTACGCTTTCCACTTATGTATTCGGGGCGGACAAGAATGAGAATGGCAAACAGATGTACTCGTCGTATGCCGAGGTGGGATATACCTATTCTTTCAATGACAACAATAGTATGTCGCTTTGTGTGGGAGCCAACCTCAATAAGGGCTTCTATACAGACAATCAAAGTGGATTCAACGTGGTCAACATCAATGCCAAGTACACGACAGCGTTCAAGTTTGGTAGCTACAGGTTGCCTGTGAGTGCCAGTTATATCTTGAATCCTTACAAGAATAAGTCGTATTTCACTATGTCACTTTATTTCGGAATATAATTGTTCTTTTTATCTAATCTTTTTTGAAGTCTAATATGAAAACAGCCGTTATTTTATCAGCAAGGCAGGACAAGGGAACAACTGTCCCTTATCCATTGCGTCCTTATCATGAGCAGGCTTGTTTGATGGACAGAACCCTGGAGGCTCTGACTGCCCTTGGCTATACCAACATCTTGTTGATAGTGGGGGGGCAAGCTCAAATGTACCAGCGTTATGCCTCGGAGCAAGTGCATCTCATACTCAATCCTGAATACAAGTTCACTTCTTCCATGGGCTCCTTGGCTTGTGCGGTCCCTTACATCAAGGAAGATTTTCTTCTTGTGGAGGGAGATACCTTCTATGAATACAAGGTGTTGAAGGCCTTGTCGGAGACCGTGCATGAGAACTGTCTCGCCATCACGGAGGAGTCGGGAAGTGGCGACGAGGCTTTTGTGGAGACCAAGCATGGATATGTAACCAAGGTAAGTAAGGATCGTCATCAGATTTGTAATTTTGAGGGTGAACTGTTGGGCATTGCCAAAATATCCAAGCCAACCTTCGATAGGATGATGGAAAAATGGAAGCTCAGTAACAACCCTTACCTCAACTATGAGTACTTGTTGCTGGATGTCACCGATGTGCTCGACCGTCCTTATATCCGATTCACCAACTTGATTTGGGGTGATGTGGATTGCGAGGAGGACTTCTGTAAACTCTGCAACTATATCTATCCCAAGCTCCGGCGTAAGGAGAACCCCTTTGATTATGATAATCTTGTCGCTTATCTCAGTGAGATTTTTCCACATGAACAGGTAGAGAATGAAGTGAGGATTACCCAGATAGGTGGTATGTCCAACAAGAACTTCAAGGTGGTGAAGGGCATCCAAGAGTATGTGCTCCGAGTGCCAGGCAATGGTTCCGAGGGAATGGTGGTGCGCAGCAACGAGGAGCAAAACTCCATGTTGGCTTGCAAGATGGGCATCAACCCTCCTGTGAGATTCTTCAATGCCAAGACTGGCATCAAGTTGGCTGACTTCGTGAAAAATGCCGAGACTCTGAATGGAGCTACCGTACAGCGTACCTCCAACATGAGGAAGATTGCCGACATCTTCAAGACCTTGCACCACTCGCACATCCGCTTCGGCAACGAGTTTAATGTGTTCAAGGAAATCCTGAACTATGAGCATCTCCTGGAGAAAACCGAAGGTAAGATGTATGAGGGCTATGAACCGGTGAGGGACAAGGTGTTCGAGTTGGAAGACTATCTCAACCAACTGGGTGTCTCCGTGAAGCCATGCCACAATGACTTGGTGGCGGAGAACTTCCTAAAGGCAGAGGATGGGACCATCTACCTGATAGACTGGGAGTATTCGGGTATGAACGACCCGATGTGGGACATCGCTGCCTTGTTCTTGGAGAATAACTTTACCGAGGAAAACCAAGATTACTTCTTGAATCATTACTTTGATGGAAATGAACCTCAAAACGCTCGCCGGAAAATCTTGGTCTATCAGATATTGATGGATTATCTCTGGGCGTTGTGGACTGTCATCAAGGAAGCCCAAGGCGATGACTTCGGCACATACGGTATGGATAGATACACCAGAGCAAAGGAAAACTTGAAGAAAATCAAGTGATAGGCCAGAAAATCAAATTGTAAAATCATAGACTAGAGAAACAACAATATCAATGAAAGCAAATACATCTGCGCTGATGCGCAAGGGTTATACCACGGGAGTGCTCTCTGGTATGACATGGGGTTTGGACACCGTACTGATAGGTGTTGCCATGGCAATGGCTCCCTTCGTAGATAACCCAGTACTCCTCATCGGGGGTACTTTTATCTGTAGTATGCTCCATGATGCGTTCGCCGCCTTGTGGATGCTTGTTATCATGGGCTGCAAGGGAATGTTGAAAGACCTATGGCCAACCATCAAGTCAAAGGACGGCTTGTATTGTGCCTTGGGTGCCTTGTTTGGCGGTCCGCTTGCCATGACCTTCTACATGCTTGCCATTGCCAAGGGCGGTGCTGCTCTCACGGCAACCGTCACGGCTTGCTATCCACTCCTAGGCTCTGCTATGGCGATGGTGATATTGAAAGAGAAAGTTCGACTTCGTGGGTGGCTGGGTTTACTCATCTGCATTCTTGGAATTATCTACATCGGTTACACGCCAGAGAGCGATACCAATGTCAATATCATCGGTGGCATCATGTTGGCGGCAGTGGCAGCCATCGGTTGGGCTACGGAAGGCGTGGTTTGCGGATATGGCATGAAGGCTGGGAATGTTGACCCTCAGATGGCATTGCTTATTCGTGAACTGACATCAGGTATTGTCTATGTCTTGATTGTTGCCCCTATCATGGTGGGTGGTTATGGTGACATGGTGACAGGTACGATGGCTGTGTTCTCTGATACCGCTTGCTGGTTGACCTTGTTCTTCACGGCATTGATAGGTATGGTTAGTTTCTTCTGTTGGTACACTGCCATCGACCTGATAGGCGCTGCCAAGGCGCTCTGCCTGAATGTTACCTATTCTTTCTGGGCTGTAGTGTTCACCTTCATCATCGTGGGTAGCACATTGTCTTTGAATATCATCGTAGGTTCCATCATGGTTGTAGCAGGTGTTGCTGTGGCGAACTTGGTCTCACGAAAGAAAAATTCATAACATTAACATATCTCATAACATTAACATAAAATGAATGCAATTATATTGGCGGCAGGCATGGGAACACGCCTGCGCCCTCTGACCAACGACCGTCCGAAGTGCTTGGTGGCGGTGAATGGTGTTCCGATGGTGGAGCGCCAGATTCAATTCTTGAAAGAGAAAGGAATTGATGACATCACGTTGATTTCGGGTTACAAAGCGGAGGCCTTGGACTACCTGAAGGATAAGTATGGGGTGGAGATAGTCTTCAACGACCGATTTGAAACTTGCAACAACATCAATTCTCTTTATATCGTGAGAGCCCGTTTCCATGACACCTATGTCTTGGAGGGCGATGTGTATATGGGCAAGAATGTCCTATTGACCGAGGTTGCACAATCCACCTATTTCGCTCGCAAGAAAAAATACGAGAATGAATGGGGATTGGAGGTGGATACCGATAACAGGCTTGCGCATATCAACATCGGTGATGGCAATGGATATCTAATGAGCGGCATCTCCTATTGGAAGGCCGAGGACTGCCAGAAGATTGTCCGTCATATGGAGGAGGTGTATGCCACCCAAGATTATACGAATCTCTATTGGGACAATATGGTCTTGGATATTTATCCTGAGTTGGATATTCGTGTGAGAGAGATAGAGGGCATCTATGAGATAGATACGCCGGAGGAACTGAAAGAAGTGGAAAGGCTTTTGAATCGTTAGAATGAAGTTATATAATCTTTATTATACAAATGAAAGGTATTGCTAAATTTTATACTTGGTTCTGGATTATCTATTTTCCAGT
>CAVGEN010000074.1:0-28111 GCA_963628185.1 Waltera intestinalis
TTCAAAGATAATACTTTTTCTTGGATTATGCAAGAAATTCAGCTTCTTTTTTTATGCCTATGAATAATTCAGGTTAATAAGCCCATGCAGTTCTGTTTTGGGGTTGATGGTAGCGGCTATAAGGCTGTGTGGACAGAATATGGCGGCACTCGCAATCCTATCACTCCAGAGGCTATTGAAGAAAGGGAGGTAGAACCCGGAATTATCCGCAAGGGCATTGATATGGTGGTTAATGGTATGGATGTATTCTCATTTGCCATCAAGGTACCGCCACGTGCCCTGCAAGAGTTCGTTGAACACTTTGACGTTGACTTAGAGAAGATAGACTATCTTTTCTTGCATCAAGCAAACAAGTTTATTGATGACCGCATTCGTAAGCGCCTAAAACTTTCTGAAGAAAAAGTACCTTTTTGTTTGCAGGATTATGGAAATACCAATAGCGCATCTATACCTTTGGCAATGGTAGCCTGTAAAGCAGAAGAGTTACAGCATGGCACATACAACTGTCTTGCTTGTGGCTTTGGTGTTGGTCTTGCTTGGGGCTGTATCCACTATACTGTGGACAACTTGAAGGCTGTGGTCATGACAGAATATGAATACACTGACTAATCATGTTATTTAGCAAGATAAAAACTGTCCTTAAATATTCTATCAGCAGTTGGAAGAATAGCACTTATGTGGTTGCGCAGAAGCCAGCCACCAACAGATTTCTTGCATGGGTTGACTTGATTTATTGGTTTGTTAGATACGGACATGACTTTAATGACTACTGCACTTTTGAATTTTGGGAGAAGACACCAGAAGAACGTAAATCATATATTTCTTTGAGACGTAATGACGTATTACGTTTTGCATTCAGCACTCCTCGGGTACATAAACTTTTTTTGGATAAGGCTGTATTCAATAAGCATTTCAAAGAGTTTGTCAGTAGAGGTTGGATAACGACAGAAGGACATACTTTTGAAGAACTATGCCAATTCACTGAGAAATATTCAAGTGTCATAGCTAAACCCTTGGATGATTTTGGTGGACACGGAGTTTTCAAGATAGCAATAGACAAGGATAATTACCAAGATAATCTTGAGCGACTAAAAGATTTCGTGAACAAGGGCATCCGCTATATAGTCGAAGAAACAATCGAGAATGCTGAATACATCAAGAGGTTGGCTCCAGGCTCTTTGAATACTTTGCGTATTGTTACGGTAATTGACAAACATAAGAAATTGCATATCATTGCTGCTCTTCTTCGTATGGGCAATGGCAAAGCTATTACGGATAACTATCACGATGGTGGCATGGCTTGTCCGATAGATGTTGAGACTGGGAAATTAAAATCTACAGCATACGGAATGAATAACTTTTCATGCGACGTGCATCCTTATTCAGGAATATCATTTGAAGGATATGAAATCAATGATTTCAAGATATGCTGCGAAATGGTTAGAAAGATTGCCTTCACTGAACCGGAAGCAAGGTATGTCGGATGGGATTTTGCAATAACTCCAAACGGGATAGAACTGTTAGAGGGAAACATACCTCCAGGAGAGGATATTACACAGATAGCTACTGGCGGTGGAATGTGGTACAAGATGCTGGAATGGAAATAAGGACACAACTATGAACACAATAAAATTAAACAATGGCGTAGAAATGCCTCAAAATGGTTTTGGAACATTCTTGATTCCTAAAGAAAACCTATCAAGAACTATTGCCGAAGCTTATGAAATGGGCTATCGTCAATTCGATACAGCATGGAGATACCATAATGAGGCAGATATAGCAAAAGCACTTAAAGAGAACGGCATTAATAGGCAGGATGTGTTTATTACGACCAAGGTCAATGTTGATGCTCTTTATGTACAGAACTATAGATATGGTTATCATAGCATATTGAATGTCAGAAATTTTAAGAGCATAAGAGCTGCAATTGAAGAGTCATTTACTGCTCTTAATACGGATTACATAGATTTGTTCTTGGTGCACTGGCCTTTCCCTATGTACAGAAAAATGTATTCAGAATTGACAAAACTGTACCATCAAGGACGAATTCGCGCAATAGGCGTAAGTTCATTTTTACCCCCCCATATAGAGTCTTTGAAGGAAATATCTGATGTCGTTCCTGCCGTCAATCAGTTTGAAATAAGCCCACTTAACACCCAGAAGGCGTTGATAAAATATTGCCAACGAAATGGTATCGCAGTTGAAGCAATGTCAACATTCAGCCATTTTCGATCTGTAGAACCTCGAAAAGAAATTTTTGAGAATGAACAGCTACTAGCACTTGCCAATAAGCATGGTAAGAGTATCGTTCAAATAGTTCTAAAATGGCTTATACAGCAGGACATAATCATAATTCCTAAGACATGGGATGTAAGTCACTTGAAGGAAAATATAGACCTATACGACTTTGAACTATCAAAAGAAGAAATGGAGTTGATAGATTCTTTAGACCAGGGCAGATTCTTGAATTACAATCCTTATGTAACGATAAATTATGTACCCAGAAAGTATCGTCTCAAATGGGCGGGGTTTTAACCCACATTGCAAGGGGTAGTTTATGGAATCCCTTGCAATGTGGGTTAAAACGAAGAACCATTGGATTGTGGCATTTAAACGCAAAAGCCCCACCCTGGTTCGCTGTTCTTCGGGAAGCGTGGTGGGAACTGTCCGTGCAAAAATACAATTATTTATTAGAACGACCAAGCTTTTTGCTGAATTTCTTCAAATTTGCAAGCAAAAAGACTGTTTGGAGAGCAAAAGGGGCAAGGAGGCTGTCACCTTGCCCCCTTTTCACAATAAGATTAGTTTTTTAGAACAATCCCCATTCGGCAAACTTCTCGAAGCCGCCGATACCCTGGATATACTTGCGTGCAATATCCACAATCTCGGCGTATGGCTTGCCGTCTATCTCCGTGTCGCCGATGGCGCAGAAGAGTTCCACAGGCTTGCCCGTCTCTTGAGCTTTGAGGAAAGCGTAGATGTTGACCGACACGTCGGCCTTCGACAAGTCCTTGCCTTGCAGACCGCCGCCGGAAACAGACTGAGCCATGTCGGAACCCAGCTTGCGGTTGGTGGCACCGGCATCCACATCCGTTCCACCCGTCCAGTCGCCGAGAGGGTTGATGACGGCATCAGGGTACATTGTCCTCAAAGATGCGGAAGGGGCATTGCTCTGGCAGATGATGAGCTTGCCGTCGCCCAACACATACTTGCCGTCAGAGGGATAGGAGGCATAGATCTCGTGGGCAATCTTCGAGAGTTCCTTCTCCTCGTCGGTGAGAGGAATGCCTTTGAAGATACCATTGTCGCCGCATCGCATCCCGCCGTCCTGGTTGTAGGCGAGGATAGGATCCTGTGCCACCATCACGAGCGACACCTTCAAGTCGCCTCGCCCTGTGATACGGCTCACGACAGCCTCCACT
Source organism: Waltera intestinalis (assembly GCA_963628185.1). Classification (GTDB taxonomy): domain Bacteria; phylum Bacteroidota; class Bacteroidia; order Bacteroidales; family Bacteroidaceae; genus Prevotella. The sequence continues at coordinate 3,423 of CAVGEN010000074.1, forward strand.
TCCTGCTGCGTAATCTCCACACTGCTCTCGACGATGAGGTTGGCCACGCCGTGACCGAGAAGCACCTCTACGGCAATCTTGGGGCTCTCCACTTTGCTGTATGCCAAGTCAACGACGGCACCAGCAATCCTGTCAGCCACCTTGTCGGGGTGGCATGGGTTTACTTTTTCAATCATTGCTGAAAAATTTTAATTAAATGATTCTTGTCTCAATCCTTAATTCGTATCTTTCTTACCACCGTGACCCGTTTGTCTGCAAGGCTCGGTTGGTTCGGTACTGAAACCGTCTCTTGATACATAAAGAACTACTCTTCATTCTGAAAAGCGGTGCAAAGGTATATAAATTATCTGAGAACATCGTTTTTTGAGTGTTAATAAGTGCTAAGCAGCAGGAATTCCTCTCAAGAATCTATAAAAATCAAGCCGTTCTCTATCCCAATTGAACTCATTTCTTATATATCGGATAAATATCCGTGGTGTTCTTCCATCCCCACTTACCATTCTTTTGCGGAGCAAACTCACGCCCCATCTTGGCACCCACCCCCCAATGCCGGTTGAACATTACCTCGACAAATCCACCATAGTTGCTCCTTGGCATAAATGGCGACATGATAACACTCCGAGGGTCAGAAGTCTTGGTCGGCACATACTGCCCATACAGCCCCACCGTGAGCCAGTCGTTCACTTGATAAGACATCGTACTACCAAAGGTAGCCTTCGTGAGATTGCCAAATCCATACACTCCTGTATTCACCTTTTCCATTCCGACATAAGGCGAAAAAGCGAATCTTCCCAAATCCTGCCGATACATGAGTCCCGCCGTCTGCCTATCCATCAACCCAGGCATCTCTGCCCCAGAGTGATAAGCCGTGAATGATTCAAGAGGCATGGAAGGAACTTGCCAATGCGGCATCGCATTCGGCGCAATCTTCAAAGGAGTCTCATCCTTTGATTCCGAATAATAGGATCCACCCATCAGGACTGGGAATCCGCCAAGCATAGGCCGTGACGTTTCCACACCTTGTGGCAAAAGCAAGGGCATCTCCTCACTTACGACCGGTGACACCCCCTTGCTGATTTCAGAAGACACTTCCCAGCTTGGCAAAGAGTCGTTCTTCACCTCCTGTGCTTGCGTCACCAAAGGGCAGACGCAAGCCACGACACCTATTATCATCTTCATCTTTCTCATCTTTTCATACGAGATATATCATATTGCGGTCTTATAGGATTCCAAACATCGGAAATCATTTCACTTTCCATCCCTCGATAGTTCCCGTCTTCGAAGAGAAGTTGCAACCTATCTGGTGGATGTGCCGCTTGTCCGCCGCATATTCACGTGCAAAACTAATATATTTTTTTGAAACAACAAAGGAAACAAGCAAGATTCCTGTCTTGTCAAGCCAAAATAATCCTTCCGTTAAGACTTTTTTACCCTAAATCCTTGGCTATATTGTAATTTCGCCATACTTTTGCAGCCGACAACATAAAGAGAGATGACTATGAAAAAATGGTTGATATTGGATGCTTGCCTGGCCATGAGCTTGACAGGTATGGCACAGAACAGTAATGAGAACGGAAAAACAGCAAGCAGCAGCCTCAACCCAACAGACTCCCTGCGGATGGACAGCATCATCCATTCCCTCCCCGACGTGATGGTGAAGGGCAGCCGCCCCATCGTCAAGGTGAAAGGAGCGGCATTGACCTACGACCTGCCCCAACTCATCAAGAACCACCCCGTAGACAATGCCTATGAAGCCATCAAGCAACTGCCGGGTGTCAACGAGGAGAACGATGCCTTGACCCTCAACGCCATGCCCGTGACCGTGATGATAGACGGCAAGGCCACCACCATGACCCGGGAACAACTCTACTCGCTACTGAAATCCACCCCAACAAGCCGCATCGCCAACGCAGAAGTACTCTATTCCGCCCCAGCCCGCTACCAAGTGAAAGGACAAGTGATCAACCTGCAGCTAAAGCACAATACGGGCATCACTGGCCTGCAAGGCGAGCTCTTCGGCAACTACACCTACAAGAACCGCAACCGGTACAACGAGCGAGGATCCCTGCTCTACACCAACAAGAAATGGGAAATAGACTTGCTCTACGCCTTCAAGCACGGCAAGGCTTCCAGCTATTCCAACAACGAGTTTGCACATACCTTGGCGGACGGCACCTCTTATTCCTACGCCACCCGGAGCGACAACCTAAGCCGTTTCCTCAACCACGACATCCGTCTGGGCATCAACTATCAGATAGCCAAGGACCACCAAATCAGCTTTGCCTATACCACCCAACTCAAAGACGAGAAACGCACATCAGAAGACAAAGGCGACTTCAACTCGCTGCTGAAAATCCACTCCAAGAGACATCTCCACAACTTCCGCCTGGACTACTCCACTCCCTTCGGCTTCACAGCAGGAGCGGAATACACCTACTACCAGTCGCCCGACGAGCAATGGCTCCACAGCAGCCTCATCAGCCAAAGCAACACGTCCGACTTCAACTACGACATCACAAGCAACCAGCGCATCAACAAACTGAAGGTTTTCGTCAAGCAAGAGCATGACCTGGGCAATGACTGGGGCCTCAACTATGGAGCCAACTACACGACCACCCGCGACCACAGCTCCCAAACCTTCGTTTCCGACAACCCAAACCAATCCAACTCCGTACAAACGGAAGACCAAGCAAGCGTCTATGTGGGAGCCTCCAAGGGCTTCGGCGAGAAGTTGTCAATGGAAGTATCCTTGATGGAAGAGTACTACCACACCCCGGTTTGGCACGAATGGACACTCTTCCCCACCCTCTCGATGACCTATCGCCCGGCCACAGGCCACATCCTCCAACTCGACATCGACATGGAACGCGACTACCCCACCTACTGGTCGGTAAAGGACTTCATTACCTATACCTTAGGTGGATACGGCAAGATTGTGGGCAACCCCACCCTGAAGCCCTCCAAGGATCTCAACACATCGCTCACCTACATCTTCCATAGCCGCTACGTGGCAAGCCTCTTCGTCAACAACTATTGGGACGACTTCCGCCAGTTGCCTTACCAAAGCAACACCGAGAAAACGTTGGAATACAAATACCACAACTTCGACCACAACCTGGAAGCAGGCTTGTCGCTCACCGCCCCCATCAACATCCAGGACTGGTGGCAGAACCGCCTCACCGTCATCGGGATTTACCAGAACCAAAAGGACTCCCATTTCTACGACCTGCCCTTCGACCGCAGCAAGTGGTTCTGCATGGCCACATGGAATGGCAACTTCCTCTTTGGCAAACATCTCATCCTCAACCTCGTTGGCAACGTGCGCACCGAAGCCATCCAAGGCATCATCGACATTCCGGGCACAGCATCTCTCGACGCATCCCTCACCTGGAAACCGCTCGCCGGCGACAAGCTACAGTTGAAAGCCTATTGCGAAGACATCTTCGAGAGTGCCGACGGTTATCTGCACGACACCTACAAGGGGCAGCACGTCATCAACGAGTTCCACACCGGCCGCTCCCTCGGTCTCTCCCTCACCTACCGCTTCGGCAGTTACAAGGCCAAGAGGCATGAGGAAGTGGATACTTCGAGATTCGGGAGATAAAAGCAGAAAACGAGCTTTCCCATAGCAAAAAATATGATAAACCTTAGGCAATATCAAATAATAATCGTAAATTTGCACCAACAAAACATATTTTTGGCAAAGAAACTTAGGAAGATATGGCTATAAGAGAAAGAAAGAAGCGCATTTACCGCAAGCGCATCCCCTACGGAATGCAGAATTTCGAGGATGTCATCAAGGAAGACTGCTACTATGTCGATAAGACTCCCTTCATCGAGGAAATAGAAGAATCCAACAAGTATTTCTTCTTCATCCGCCCTCGCCGTTTCGGCAAGAGCATCACCCTCTCCATGCTCGAAAATTACTATGACATCAATAAGAAGGACCAGTTTGACACCCTCTTCGGAAAACTCTACATCGGGGAATACCCGACACCGGAGCGCAACTCCTACCTTGTCATCCACCTCAACTTCGCCATGATTGCGGCAGGGCTCGACAACTACCAGAAGGGCATGGACTCCCATTGTAACATCAAGTTCTGCAGTTTCTGCGACAAATACGCCGCCCTGCTTCCTCCCTGCATCAAGCAAGAGATGAACCAGAGAGAGGATGCCGTCTCACAGCTTACCTATCTTTGCGAGCAATGCGCGGCGGTAGGACAGAAGATATACCTCTTCATCGACGAGTACGACCATTTCACCAACCAGATTCTCGCCCACAAGGAGCACGAGAAGAGATACCGCGAGCAGACTCACAGCGAGGGATATCTGCGCCTTTTCTTCGACACCATCAAGGGTGCGGCAGGAGGAGCCTTGGGGCGCGTGTTCGTGACGGGCGTAAGTCCTGTGACCATGGACGACCTGACGAGCGGTTTCAACATCGGTACCAACTATTCCTTAGCACCCGAATTCAACGAGATGACAGGATTCACGGAGGAAGAAGTAAAAGAAATGTTAGGATATTATGCCAGCGTGCTACCCTTCAACCACTCTGTAGATGAGCTGGTGCAAGTAATGAAACCCTGGTTCGACAACTATTGCTTCGCCATCAAGAGTTATGGCAAGACCACGATGTACAACTCCATCATGGTGCTCAACTTCATCGACAATTACATTCGCAACGAATACGACATCCCCGACAAGATGGTGGAACCCAACATCCGCATCGACTACGACAAGATACGCATGCTCATCCGCCACGACAAGGAGTTTGCCCACGATGCCAGCATCATCCAGGACCTCGTGACCAAGGGATTCGTAACAGGCAAACTCGTGGAGAACTTCCCTGCCGAGCGCATCAACGACCCGGACAACTTCTTGAGTCTGCTCTTCTACTTTGGCATGGTGACGATAGACGGCACATATGATGGAGCCACCAAGTTTGTCATTCCCAACGAGGTGGTACGCGACCAGATGTACACCTACCTATTGGACACCTACAAGGAGAACGACCTCACTTACGAGGCATACGACAAGGGCAAGCTGGAAAGCCAAATGGCCTACCATGGTGCCTACAAGCCCTACTTCGACTACATCGCCGACTGTCTGAAACGTTATGCCTCACAGCGCGACAAGCAGAAGGGCGAGGCTTTCGTGCATGGCTTCACATTGGCCATGACGAGCCAGTGCCAGTTCTACCGCCCCATCTCCGAGCTGGACAACGACGGCGGCTATGCCGACATCTTCCTCCTGCCGCTCTGCGACATCTACAAGGACATGACCGACTCCTACATCGTGGAGCTGAAATACTGCAAGTCCTCCACCACCAACGACCAGGTGAAGCAGCTCTTCAAGGAGGCCTCCGCCCAGATTTGCCGATATGCCGACAGCGACATCGTGCGCGAGTCGGTGAAGACCACCAAGCTCCACAAGCTCGTGGTGATATACCGTGGCACGGAGATGGCGGAGTGCAAGGAAGCGGAAGAATAAAAAGTATCTCTTATTAAAAATATTATTCCGCCATTTTAAAGCACACTAACTTTGCAGCCGAAATAGGAAATCATCAAAGGCTTGCGAGACCATTATGGCAGTAAAACTTAAAAAAATTATCCTTTCATGACATTTTTGGCACAGCCATATTGACAAGTTTGGCAAAACCTACAAATCTTGGCATTGGCACGCAAGTTGCAGATACAGAGTGTGAAACATCAATAATAATAACAAACAGAAATCCCGACGGAGCCGCAAGGCGAAGAGAGGATGAGTAAAATAAAAACAGGAGGTTTAAATTATGTTGTTAGCACGTAGAAATAACAATTCAGATTGGTTGAGCAACTTCTTTGATGACGCATTCTTCAACACAGACATGATGCATCGCATGAACGCCACGGCGCCAGCCATCAACGTGAAGGAGACAGAGAAGGCCTACAAGATGGAAGTGGCAGCCCCAGGCTTGAAGAAAGAGTGGGTTCGCGTCAACATCGACAACGACGGTTACCTGAACGTCGCCATCGAGAACAAGATGGAGCACAAGGACGAGAGCAAGCACGAGCACTATCTGCGCCGCGAGTTCTCTTACAGCAACTACCAGCAGAGCTACACGCTCCCAGAGGATGCCGACCGTGAGAAGATTTCGGCAAAGGTAGAGAACGGCGTGCTTGAGGTAGAGATTCCAAAGCTCGCACCTAAGGTAGAGGCGAAGGCCACAAAGACCATCGAGGTGAAATAACACTTCGTCGCAAGAAATAACCCGAAGAGGCGGATTCCGACACTGTTTGGAACCCGCCTTTTTCTTTCCTCCCCCACATATCATCCGGCCGCAAGCCCCTGCCCCCTCTGGATACACTCCGCATGTTTTTCCGCTATCACTTTTAACCTTTCCCCTCCCAACTTGTCTAAAGAGTAAAAGCAATATGAACACGACCGACGCAACCATCATAGAAAAGATGCAATCCCATCCCAACGAGGGCATGAGGATGATCATGGACGAATACCAGGAGAGAATCTACTGGCATATCCGAAGGCTCGTAGTGTATGAGGACGACGCCGAGGACATGCTGCAGGAGGTTTTCATCAAGATATATCAGAAGTTCGACTCCTTCAAGGGGGAGAGTTCTCTTTTCTCCTGGATCTACCGCTTGGCAACCAATACCGTCCTGTCGTTTCTGAGGAAGAAGAAGGAAGAAACCCAGAATCTAGACAAGGCGAGCCTGCAAAAGGCCGACTCGTACTTCGAATATGGAGACCGCGAGGCTGCCGCCTTGCAGGAAGCCATCCAAGCCCTGCCACCCAAGCAGCAGACCGTATTCAACCTCAGGTACTACGACGAACTGAGCTTCAAGCAGATAGCCGAAATCGTCGCCACCAGCGAAAATTCGGCAAAAGCCAACTATTGCTTCGCCAAGCAGAAAATCATCGACAGGCTGAAGCTCATGGAGATGTAATACCGCAAAGAAGAAATATAGAACCCTTTAAAATAAAAGAGATATGACCAACGACAACGATATTTTGGAGAAGATAGGCAAGAGAATGCCTTACTCCATGCCCGACGGCCTGTTCGACCGAGTGCAAGACAAGGTATTGAAGCGAATAGAGGAAATGGAGGGAGAGATGCAAACCAGAAAGCATCGAAAGCCTCTCGTCCGCCGCCTCGCCATAGCGATACCAGCCATCGCCGCGTCGGTATGCGCAGTATGTCTGTTGTATTTCGGCAATGCCGTCGACGACGGAAGCCACACCCCTCCTCAGCAGCAGACAGCCAACACCAATGCCGTCGATAAGGCATACGACAACCTGAGCCAGGAGGAACAGGAGAACCTGCTTGCCGACTACAGCAACGACGTGTATATGAGCCTACAATAACAACATAATAAAAAAAAACGAGCATGATGAACAATTTGAAGAAACTGACGATGGTATGCATCATGATAATGGCATCCATCAGCGCTGCCCTGGCACAGCAGACAGCCAACAACAAGTGCAAAGAGAAGAAGCGTCCCAACATGGAGCAGTTCAACCAGATGCAGGCCAACCGCATCGCGCAACAGCTGGCCTTCGACGACAAGACCACCAAGAAATTCGTGGAGACCTTCTGCAACTGCCGCAAGGAAATAGCCGCCACCCGCCTTCCCCGTTCCGAAAAGAAGCCTGGCGAAATGACGGATGCGGAAGTAGATAAAAGCATCAAGGCGAAATTCCAACAGAGCCGCAAGATACTCGACATCCGGGAGAAGTATTACAACGCCTACTCCAAGTTTCTCTCGCCCAAGCAGATACAACGAGTTTACAACCTAGAGCGTAACGACTTCAAGCACTTTGCGCAGAAAGGACCGAAGAAAGGCCATAAAGGCAAGGGCGGCGAGCATGGCAAACCCATGCCAAAGCCCGACAACAAATAAATATTTCAATCAGTACGGTTGAAATATCGTGAAAAGCCCCCGATGCATCTCGCACCGGGGGCTATACTTTCCTTTGTAAGTCAAGCCATGCGCAATATGGTTTCGTATGCCAATGACATCCATCCATGGAATTTCTGGCCTTTCCATAAGCAAGCGAGAAGAAGTCAGCTTATCAATTTGCTTGACACCTTCGCCTATGGCTTCTATCAACATGCAGCTTGCCGCTAAGTTTTTCATGCCTTCGGGCGAGCCATAGTAATCATCTCTTGTAGTCGATGGAATCGACCGTGCGGAAAGAGATGGAACAATAGCCGTTGGCTATGAGCATACTGCGGATAATCCTCTTCAGCGTACTCTCGCTTGGCGCATCCGCTAAAGATTGGGCAATCTGGTCTCTACTTGACAGAGGTTGAGAATGATTAACCGCATTTTGACCCGATTCCGCTATTTTGAGCTATTCTTTGGAGTATTGACGGTGACTCGGAAAACTCCAATAATAATTCAATTATGGTATCTCACCTTTTCCCTTTTCTCCGATTACACTCCTTGCAAAGCATCTGGCAATTCTCCATCTGCGTATGGCCACCCTCGCTCCAGAGAGTGATATGGTCGGCATCCATTTCCTCCAATTCAAAATGTCCTCCACATATCGGACAAACACCTTGCTGCTGCTCGTAGGCTGCCTGCCGTTGGGCATCCGAAAATGCACGGATGGAAAGGAACTCCTCCTTGCGGGTCAAGAGATAAGGGTAAATGCCCTTTTTGTTGGTCACATCATCGTCAAGCATCAGCTTCTTCGTTTCCTCCTCTATCTGCTTGGCATCATACACATTGTCCTTGAACTCATTGTATAGATACCCCCAGTCCAAACCGTTCATCCATTTCTTGCGTTTCTTGACAAACGTTGCCTCCACCCATGTAATGACACTTTGGTAGTAACTCCACAATTTCAAGGCATTGGCATCCCCTTGGTGAACAGACATATAGGTCTTGATGCGCTTGTCATCATCTTTCATGTCCGGATAGTCTATGATGGAAATCCACTTGATGGCAGTCTCAAGATACTTCTGTCTCTCAGCAACACCTGCCATATAATCTCCACCGATTTTATAAGCCACACATTGCTTCTTGCTAAAATATCTCTTGGCATCGGAAAGCCAGGGTCCGGAATAGACGGCATTGCGAAGTTCTTGTGTGGTCAGTTCCTCGCCAGCAATGTTGATGGTCTCAAACCATTGCAATCTTTCCGATTCCGTACCCTTGCAGAAATAGACCATCAGTTTGTAATTGAGGATGTCGTCTTGCACATCCTTTGGCAAGTTATGGAATTTCAAAACATCATGGTCATAGGCTATGCTGAAATCTCCAATAACATACTGGCAAATGGAGATGGTGCGCTGCTGACCAACTATGATTTCATACGTGCCGTCCTCATTGACCGACCAATACATCACATTGAGAGGGAACTTCTTGATGACAGTATCTATCACAGCATCACGCTGCTTGTCCTTATAGACAAACTCACGCTGATATTGCGGACGGATGTTCAACTTTCCTCCATATCCCCAAACTCCATTCTCGTCTTCATCGACATAGCCTTGGGCCAAATCTCTGATTGTTATCTCGTGAAGTGATATTTCCCTACTTGTTACTTTTTACGTTTAACTAATAGACGTGGAAATGTTTGTATATACAAATCATCCCCTATTTTATAATAGGTCTTTCCGATAGGTGGTGTCTTAACTTTCAAAACAGCCCCATCATTCAATTTAGTCACCCTACTCTCTTTTCCATTTTTACCGACCTGTATCTGCTCGGAATAAACCTTACTCGCAGAACCATCCCAAGTTTTAGTAATACCTAATATTTCGAATTGTTCTGGATTATACTTGTCCAAGAAAGTTATAGGGACTCCCATTATTTCCATATAATCACAAGGAATACTCTCAGTTTTTCCAACATTAATAGCATCAAAGTTGTCGAATGTCGGATATTCATCCTCCGAATACCGCTTGTAGAGAATCATATCCTCATGTCTCTCTTTATAATCAAGATTGGTAAACCACCTGACTCCTTTGACCCGAATGAACTTCTTGCCATTCTCGTCTATGCCACAACCGGAAGCATTAAGTTCATAATCATCCGGCGCCCAAAACTTACGGTCGCCACTATGGATGCTTGCCCCCATCCACATTTTGTTATTCATGATTAAAGGAAAGATTTCCTTGGTGGAGGCAGAGGCGACATTGCCAATTATCAAGAACTTCTTATCATACTCTATCAGCTGCGCCACGTATTCACGGAAGAGCGAGAAAGGCGGATTGGTAACTACGATGTCAGCTTGCTTCAAGAGTTCGATACATTCCTTGCTTCTGAAATCGCCATCACCTTTCAATTCCTTGATTCCGATTTCCTCGGCCGAAGGAACACTATTGCCATTCTTCGTGCCATAGTATTCCAAGTAAACGGCATGTTCTGACTTGTTTTGCGTAAACAGGTCAACATCTTGATTCTTATAACAAGTGGTTATCAACTTCTTCAAGCCCAGTTGCTCGAAATTGTAAGCGAAATAATGGAAGAAGTTGCTCACACGAGGGTCGTCGCAATTACAAAGCACCACCTTGCCACGAAAGGCATCCTTGTAATGTTTCAATTCCTTTTCTATATCCGAAAGTTGAGTATAGAACTCATCCTTCTTTGCCTTGATAGCAGCATTGAGATTTTTGTTTCCAGCCATAGTGATTGATACGTAATAACAGCAAAAGTCTATCAATCACTTTGGCGCAACAAGAAGGGTGTGAGCCATCTTATTGCGTTCTGCGAGGTAGCGTAGGAAATGAAACCTCTCCATTCAAATAAGTGCTCACACCCTGTTCGGGATGGAGCATTGCCTTATTGAATGGACAGATTTCCCCCTACGGAAAATCCTTACCTATTATTCGGTTGTTCTTATATCACTTCAAGTTTCCTACGCTTTTAGCAGAACGCGAAATAATAGCTAATGCTTCGTGTTAATAATATGTCGTTTTATAAAAACTGTCTGTTTCTTACTTTTCTTTTTTCTTGTTAAACATTATCATGAAAATGCAATTACTTGCACATCACTTTGCAAAAGTACGAAAAATTATTGAGATAAAGAAATTGTTTTGGGGAAACTTTCAAAAAGTTTGATTATTTGCCAAAAACGACAATAGCTTCTACTGATTACGAAAGGAGGATTTCATAAGAAAAGGGCTTCATTCTAAATTTTGCAACAAACTTACGAATAGCCAAAAATTATTCAAACATTTAGTGCAAACCGTTCAAAAATCTCTATATTTGAACTTGCAATGAAGAATCCTCACACACCCCCTTATCAGTAACGCTCTAGCACTAAGAAAAGCAAAAAAAAAGCGCAACAAAACGTCACAAAACGCATCAAAACGCACAATATTCACTAAGAATCATACAATAAAGTTTTCCAAAGCAAAACCATAACACACACACAGCCAAACACTTAACATTATTTAACTACGAGAAAAATTTACAGAATATTGCAACTTATGTATTATTTTTGTATCTTTGCAAATGAATTTGGTAATTAACCCAAACACTCTATTTGTGCGAAGATTATTACTAACTTGAACCAGGAACGAGATTCCAGGAAAAATCTATTTACTAACCAGTCTCCAACAGTGTGCTGGGGGCATAAAAAAATACAAGCGGATGAAATTAAGCAAAGATATCCCAGAAAAGATAGATGTGTTTGAGTACTTGTTACCCAAATTACAACTCATGATTATGCCATCTTCCCATGATGGTGACACAAGAACGCCAAAAGTTAGATTCATCAACTTTTTGCAAGAGTTGTCCATTGACTCTGACAGAGTACTACAGTTAGACAAGCAAATAGAACTATGGCACATCAGAGCCACTAAAGAGTTTGACCTAATGAAGAGAAGAGCCAATGGTTTTCTCGAAATATATGCAACAAATTACCACAAATACTTCAAAACTACTAAAAACTATCAAACCCAAGCATCAAAAATGCTAACATTCATGGCTAACATCTATAAAGAATTCACGAATACAGGCAAAAGAGAGCATTCCAGAGCTTACAACGAGGATTTCAAGAGAATCTACCATTCCATCTTTGAGAGTTCTCAGTTCAATACCCCTCATGTAGAGAATACATGGATTGACTTCAACTCATTAAGCCCTGAAGCCAAGCTCCTATTCTCTCATCTGCAAAATCTATTTTTGATTTTACAGCAGATGTTTGACTATGCAGGAAACGTAGATAATTTGGTAGAAGGACTGAGAAAAGACCGCAAACGCATTGTTGCCATTTTCAATAAGTGCAAACACAAGAAAATGGAAGACTTGAAATATCTCATGGGATTTTTTAGTCTTTCCAATCTAGAGCCAATCTTTCCAGAAATCACCAAAGACCTAAACAGCATGAATTTTGAAGACTTCATTGTCAAATACTACCATGAACTAAATGAAGCAGAATTCACATACCTGATTCCATTATACCATCTTATTTTACAGAAATACCATGGCATAAACCCTGAAGAAAGTAGTCTATATGATGACATCTATGACATCAATACCAAAATCGCCCTTGTGAAGAGATTAAGAGTTGTTATGACACATATTTCCGAATTTAATATCAAAGGAATTAAAGAAAGAGGTAAAGACACATACTTAGTTTCTTCCAAATTCATCGCTATGCTAATGAAAGAAATCAAAATTCCATCAGGCAAAGGCAAAGAGTTTGTCGAAGAATATTTCAAAAACAATTATCATGGAGATTTTACACATATAAAATACGGTGCGGTAAATGCAGCCTTTGGTAAGATAGACGAAAATGGAGACAAGTACAAAGCTTTTCATAAACAAGTTGAAGTTCTCGTCACAAAAGAAGAAGCAAGAGAAAAAGCGAACGAGAATATAGTCGAAAATAGCCAAGAAACACAAACAACACCTGTATTCTCACCACAAAGCCAAATGCTCTTCAACACGCTTATGAAAAATTAACACTATTAGTAGATTCTGCAAATTTACATTTTCCTAAAAGCATAGATTGATTTCACCTTATCAATCTATGCTTTTTAGTTTTAGCGCATCCCATAATCTATTATTTTCAACACTCCATAGATTATCCTACCAATAGAATCCACTAAAAGTTTTATTTTTGTAGATTGCCCCCCATTTTCCAATCTACTAATAATATTTAGTTCCCATAAAGAACACTTTTAGAAGGCCTTACGGTTCTACTAAATTCCTTGGAGCAATCAAGCAAATCTACTACTTTTGCACCCAGAGACCAATATGGGATGCATACCATATCCATTGGAGCACTGAGACACAAAGTCTAGCTTGGTGTTGGTTTCTTGCAGTGATGCCTAGAAGACTTTGGGGAAACACGTCGCTGCCTGACAAGCTATGGAAAAAGAAATGATTCCAAGTGAGAAATTACCCAGGCAACTGGGGAATTACCCCAATTACCCCACTGGGGCAAACGGGGCAAAAGTAGCGCAAGCACCTTCTCCTGACAAACAGAACGTGCACTTGGAGAAGTGGTACGACAACTACGAGGTGATGGAGATGTTCCACATCAGCCAGCGCACCCTGCAGACGCTCAGAAGCAACGGCAAACTGCCTTTCGCCAAGCTCGGCAACAAGTGCTTCTACCGAGAGCAGGACCTGCAGCAGATGATGATGGAATCGTTCCGGGACAGCCGTGTGAAGTTTTCCGACCACGACACTCCCGACGACAACAAGGAAGGAGGCGGCGCATGGCAATGACCCGACAACAACTCGCGGAGGCGAGGATGCAGTTCTACCTGCATCCCGTCACCAACGTAAGGAGCCACTACAAGGCTAGCGTGGCAGGAGTTTACCGACTGGTTACAGACCCTTTGAGATACAAGGGCATCACGGAGAAACTGCGCTCCATAGAGGACGAAAAGGAAAAGAAGGATTTCAAGAAAAGCAACTTCGACACGATCTGCGCAAGTGGTCTTTTCACGAAGAAAGCCGACAACTGCCTCTTGAAGCACTCCGGTTTGATAGGCATCGACATCGACCACATCGGCAAAGAACAGGTGGAAGAGGTGAAACAAGAGTTTATCCACGACCCTATCCTGAACCACGACCTAGAGGTGGAACTAGCTTTTAGAAGTCCTAGCGGCGACGGACTGAAAATGCTCGTCGAGATAGACCTCGAAGAAGCTACTCACGAAGAATGGTACAGAGCCATCGGCAATTACATCTTGATGAACTATGGCATTGAGACTGACGCCAACTGCAAGAACGTGAGCCGTGGCTGCTTTCTACCATTCGACATTCATTGTTACGTAAATCCGTTGGTATGCCCTTTCTAAAAGGGTATGCCGACACAAAAAGACAATAATATTATGACAAATCATAAAAATTTCAACACCAAGGCAATGGCAAGTCTGACAACAGAAGACCAGATTCGCCTAGTAGCAGAACTCATCGTAGAAGCCAAGACAGACATCACCTGCGACTACAAGCGATGGCTCAACATCGGCTTCGGATTCTCCCTGGAGATGGGCGAGGCAGGAAGAGACTTGTTCCACCAAATAAGCCAATTCTATTCTGGCTACAAGTACGAGGAGTGCGACAAGCAATACACCGCTTGCATGAAGCGCCTCCAAACAGGAGGGAAAGACGGCATCACCATCGCCTCCTTCTTCAAGTATGCCAAGGATGCAGGCATCAGCATCACTCCTTCTGCCATCGAAAGAAAACAGCAGAGCCACCAAAGCCTTACCCCAGTTACCCCACTGGGGCAAATGGGGCAAAGTGGGGCAAAACAAGCCCAAGGGAACACGGCGGAGACAGCGATGGAGGCGGAAGCTGCCAAGACTGAAACTGCGGAAGTAGCATTGCCCTCCTTCTCCGACAAGGTTCAGTCCAAGCTCCCTGCCATCTTCCAGGACATCGCCGCCCAGGGCAACACCATTCAGCAGAAAGACATGCTCATCTTCGCCTCACTGGTACTGCTGAGCGGCTGTTTCCCAGAAGTACACGCCAACTACGACAACCGCCTGGTTTATGGCAACCTGTTCTTCTTCCTCGTGGCGCCACCAGCCAGCAACAAGGGCATCGTATCCGCCTGCATCAAACTGGTGGCACCCATCGAGCAGGAAATCAGAGACTACAACCAGCGAGAAGTGGAAGAATACAAACAACAGATGGCAGAGTTGAGAGCCAACAAGAACAAGGCGGGCATTCCTACCCCACAAGAGCCACCCTACCGGTCGCTCTTCATCTCCGCCAACAGCTCCTCCACCGCCATCTATCAAGCCCTGGCCGACAACAAAGGAGAGGGCATCACCTTCGAGACCGAGGCCGACTCCCTGTCCTATGCCCTCAAGAGCGACTACGGCAACTTCTCCGACGGTCTGCGCAAGGCCTTCCACCACGAGCGCATCTCCTACACCCGGCGCACCGACAAGGAGCACGTGAACATCTACGCCCCCAAGTGGTCAGTCTTGCTCACAGGAACCCCGGGACAGGTAACCAACCTCATCCCATCCTGCGAAGACGGTCTGTTCTCCCGTTTCATATTCCTGCTCATCAAGCGAGAGGGCACATGGCGCAACGTGTTCCTCAAGAAGGAACGCACCATCGACGAGGCCATGACAGCCATCGGCAGGAAGATATACGAGATACACAGGCTCCTGGGGCAAGCCGACAAGAAAGGCGTCGAGTTTCGACTATCAGAGAAACAAGAGAAGAATTTCAACGACTTCTTCAGCAAGCTCTACACCGAATACGGCAGCATGATGGGCGAGAACTTCGACGCCAGCGTACTCCGACTGGGGCTGAGTTGCTTCCGCATCGCCATGGTATTGAGCATCATGCACCTGGAAGGAACCACCACCTTGCCATCAGAAATCGTGTGCACGGACGATGATTTCAACGCTGCAATCACCATCGCCGACACCCTGATGCAACATTCCGCCCATATCTTCACCAACATGATGCCGACCCTAGAAACCGAGACGATCGCCAACGCCAAGCTCACCGAACTGCAAAGAAAACTGTTCGAGGCCCTGCCCGACCACTTCACTCGCCAGCAAGCCATGGCTCTCGCACCCAAGGTGAACATGCCTCCCAAGACCATCAACAAGTACATCGGTTACTTCGTGAGCCGTTTCCACATCTGCCAGAGGGTGCGGCAAGGAGAATACGAGAAGGTGAAAACGACCGGAAACAAGGCAGATTCGACAGCCTCGCACGCAGCCACTACGCAACAAAGCGCAAGTTAAGGCAGCCTGCTACCGATGCTTGGAAAAGGCTGAAAAATGTAGTATCTTTGCATTGTGGTTAGGAAACGAGGGCTACGCGAGAACGACCTTCTCCGTACCCTCTCCGTACCAAGTCCGTACCAAGTCTATACCAACTCCGAGAAACCCAGTTTGGAGGGGCAAAATATAGAAGGGAGAAGGGAGCCACGACTGTATCCGATTCCCAACGAGGAACTTCTGCTAGCGACTTTCCTCCGCATGGACGAGGCAAATACAGGCTGGAATTTATGTATCACTATTTAATCTTAAAGAAAGGATCAAGATTATGGGAAAAATTAAGCAAGGTATCTTGGGTGGTTTCAATGGAACCGTAGGAACTGTGATTGGCGGCAGCTGGAAGGGATTGTCCTACATGAGAGGCAAGGCCCAGAGCATCAAGAACCCTCGCACCGAGAAGCAGATGGCACAACGCATCAAGTTCGGACTGGCGCAGAAGTTTGTCAAGGTGATGACCGCCTACCTGCAGGTGGGCTTCCGCAACTACACCCAGCACCAGACTGCCACCAACGCGGCCATGAGCCACACCGTGCGCAACTGCATGGCAGGCACTTACCCCGTCTTCGGCATCGACCCCGGCAAGGTGCTGGTGAGCAGCGGATCTCTGATGCCAGGCCGCTTCTGCACCGTGAAGGTGGCAGACAACGTGGCCTCCTTCGCCTGGGAGGACAACTCCGACGAGAGCCATGCCGCCATCGACGATTTCGCCATGCCGCTCATCTACAACTTCACCAAGGGCGAGGCCGTATTCACCACCGAGGACGCAAGCCGCGTGGACTGCAAGGCAGAGCTGAAACTGCCTGCCGACTGGTCGGGCGACCTGCTCTCCTGCTACATCGCCTTCGCCTCCGTGCAGAACACCCACGTAAGCAACTCGGTGTATGTGGGCGACATCAAGAGCGACGGCAGCGTGGAGCAAGGTGCCAACGGCATCCTCTACAACGACGGTGTCATCGACAAGAGTCCCGACAAGGACAGCACGAGCGACGGCGACACCAGTGGCCAAGGCGAGTATTAGCCGACAGCCATCCTTACAAGCCCGGGGCGAGTGCCCCGGCTTTCCGTTTTGTCAGTATATTAGCGAAAAGTAATAATTAGTGCTAAATATTTTGGCAAAACAAGAGATTATCTGTAATTTTGCCACTAAATTAAGAAACAACAAGACAAAAAGGTATGAACACAATCTTATTATCATCCGTCCTGGCGATGTCGGCCATGACGATGACCAGCACCCACGCGATGGCGCAAAGCCACCCAGGACAAACGTTGAAGTACCCTGCCGCACCTCAGGACAACACGGTGGACGAGTACTTCGGAGTGAAAGTGGCAGACCCCTTCCGCCCTCTCGAAGACGACACCTGTGCCGCAACCGCCGCATGGGTGAAGGCGGAGAACGACGTAACCAACGCCTATCTGGCCAAGATACCCCAGCGCAACAAATACCTGAAGCGACTGAAGCAGGTGGCCAACTACGAGAAGGTATATACCCCCTTCGAGAGAAACGGCAAGTGGTATATCTACAAGAACAACGGACTGCAAAACCAGGCCGTGCTCTACCAGATGGACAAGCTCGGCGGTGAAGCCCGCATGTTTCTCGACCCCAACAAGCTCAGCGATGACGGCACCGTGGCTCTCAAGGACATCTCCTTCTCGCACGACGGCAAGTACTTCGCCTACACCATCTCGCGAAGCGGAAGCGACTGGGAGGAAATCTACGTGATGGACGTGAAGACACGGCAGCTCCTCGACGACCATATCGTATGGGCGAAGTTCACGGGCGCGGAATGGCAGGGCGACGGCTTCTACTACAGTGCCTACGACGCACCCGAGAAGGGCAAGGAGACATCGGCGAAGAACGAGATACAGAAGGTGTATTACCACAAGATGGGCACACCGCAGAGCGAGGACGTACTCTTCTACCAGAACCCTGCCAACCCGCTCCGTTTCTATGGCGTGAACGTGAACAAGGAGGAGACGATGATGTTCCTCACCGAGTCGGGCATGGACCAAGGCTACAACCTCTTCGTGCGCGACCTTCGCCACCCCGACTCACAGTTCATACAGATGACGGGCGACTGTAGCAAGACCTACGCCCCCGTGGAAATCATCGGCGACGACATCTACATGCTCACCAACGCAGGCGCGCAGAAGTACCGGCTGATGGTGGCGAACATCCACAAGCCCGGCTACCAGGACTGGAAGGAACTCGTGCCCGAGCAGGATGCCGTGCTCGAAGGCGTGGACTTCGTGGATGGCGACAAGATGGTGCTCGCCTATACCAAGGATAATTGCAGCCACGCCTACCTATATAATATAAAAGGCGAGAAGATTTCCGAAATCCAGCTCCCCGGCGTGGGCAGCGCCAGCTTCACCGCCAAGCGCGAGCGCAAGGAACTCTTCTACAGCTACACCTCTTACACCGTGCCCACCACCATCTACCAGGTGGACTTGGCGTCGGGCAAGAGCAGCATATACAGTCAGCCGAAAGTAAACTTCAAGCTCAGCGACTACACCTCCGAGATGGCTTTCTACACCTCGAAGGACGGCACTCGCATCCCTATCTTCCTGACCTACAAGAAGGGCATGAAGAAGAACGGCAAGACCCCTGTCCTGATGTATGGCTACGGCGGTTTCAACGTGACCTATCCCCCATCGTTCTCGGCGATGCGCATCCCGTTCCTTGAGAACGGCGGCATCTATGCCTACGTGGTGCTCCGTGGCGGCGGCGAATATGGCGAGGACTGGCACCTGGCGGGCACCAAGATGCAGAAGCAGAATGTGTTCGACGACTTCATCTCGGCAGGCGAATGGCTCATCGGCAACAAGTACACCGACAAGAACCACCTTGCCATCCTTGGCGGAAGCAACGGCGGTCTGCTCGTAGGTGCCTGCATGACCCAGCGTCCCGACCTCTTCAAGGTCTGCATCCCCGAGGTGGGCGTGATGGACATGCTGCGCTACCATAAGTTCACCATCGGCTGGAACTGGGCTCCCGACTACGGCACGAGTGCCGACAGCAAGGAGATGTTTGAGTATCTGAAGGCTTATTCCCCACTCCACACCTTGAAGAAGGGCGTGAGCTATCCAGCCACGATGGTTACGACAGCCGACCACGACGACCGTGTGGTACCAGCCCACAGCTTCAAGTTTGCAGCCACCTTGCAGGAGTGCCAGGCAGGCAACGCCCCCGTGCTCATCCGCATCGACTCGAAGGCTGGCCATGGCGGCGGCAAGCCACTGAGCAAGCAGATGGAGGAAACTGCCGACATCTACGGTTTCCTGATGTACGAGATGGGAATGAAGTAGGGAAGTCAGGGGGAAGCCAAATGCTTCCCCCCTCCTCCATTTCCAGCAACCTTTTTGACAACACGATACCAGTTTAACATATTTTACACCAAACTATTTGGCTTTTGAAAGATAAATAGCTACTTTTGTGCCCAAGAAGTCACGATAGGGGATTAAAATGTAAAAGAGTGGCAATAGATTTTTTCTTATACTTATATGTAAACTTAAGACAAAAGCCGATGAAGCGCATTATTTGTATTATATTAATGATGGCAGCCTTCTATATAGGGGGTAAAGCCCAGACAGGTTCGACTATAGAGTGGAAAGGTATAGACCCAAGCGTCGCCGTGAGCAGCAGCAACGACAAGGACAAGATGGTCTATTTCTACAATGTGGGAAAAAACAAATGGCTCGGCAGAGGCGGAAACTGGGGCGTGGAAGCTGTGCTCTCCGACGTAGGCATCCCTTTCGAAATCAGCTATAACACCCAATGGAGCTGCTATTACTTTCAATCCTTGCTCAATACAAGCAAGGAAAATGGTTATCTGTGCCCTACCAGTAGGCTTTCAGGGACGGAAGCGGAAACCTACAAACTTTACTTCTTGGCGGGCCATCATGAAAAATACGGATTCAATCTTACAAAAAGTGAAACTACTGACGAAACTTTGCAATACCAGATAAGTTACAATGACGGAAATTCCTATATGGTGGGGCTGAACATCGATGGCACTACATCGGGAGCCAACACGAACAGCCGAATCTGTATCTACTCCAAAGACCAACTCTCGGAAGTAACGGAAGGCGAAGACAAATGGATTCTCGTGCCTCAGTCTGAAAGAGAACAAAAGTTGATAGACTTGGCGTCGCAAGCCAAGGCCAGCAACGAGGATGTGCAACAAGAACCATGTACCTATCTCGTGAAAGACAACGACTTTGCGAGGAATGCGACCGACGTGGGCAACTGGAAAGATGCCGACGGCAACCCACTCGCCAACGGAGGCGCGAAAGAAACTCCTACCGCTTCCACCACGACGGAATACTACATCGGCAACGGCTTGGACATCAACAATGCCCAACAGAAAGAATATGGCGGAATGTGGACCGCCAACATACATGGCGCAAGCGGGAAAATCTATCAAACCATCGACAACATCGCCACGACGGGAAAATACAGAGTTCGCGCCCATATCTTCACGACTGCCGAGCTGGATACTTCGGAGACAACCGAAACTGCCAGTACTTCGGAAATAAAGACTACCACGCCCGACCTGGTAGTCAAACTCTTCGCAAAAGCAGGCGACAAGGAATCCGCACTAACAAGTATCGCTCAGGTAGATTGCCCGACAACGGAAGGTGATGACGGAACGACCTATCCTTCAGCCTACATTGCGGCAGAAAAGTTGTTGGAAGATAGCCAATACGAATTTTTTACAGAAATCGCCGTAGGCGAGAACTCCGACAACACGGGTGTACTTCCGCTGACCATCGGCGTGGAAGTGTCGGGGGGAAACGAGAAGACATGGACTTGCATAGACAACGTCCAGCTGGAATACCTGGGTGGCTTTACCAACAAGGTTATCCTGAACGAAGACTACGAGAATGTCGATTACCTGAACACCCAAAACACAGACGAAGCAAAGTCGGGACTATCCGCCATCTTCATACACCGCACTCTGAACGCAGGACAATGGAACTCGATAGTACTGCCTTTCTCGGTGAGTGTCACCACCATCAAAAACATCTTCGGCGACAAGACGCTTGTCGCAAAACTGAAAGGTGCCCAGGAGGCAACACCCTACACCATCGACTTCGAGAATGTGACTACGGGCATCAAGGCTGGCAAGTTGTATCTCATCAAACCAGAGATACTGAATCCTTATACGGTAGCGGAAGGAGGCACGATTACGAGTTCCGCCGACGAAACCATTTACCTTGCCGGGAATACAGAGTATTATTTCATCAATGGCAACTACAGCTCAACGGAGACTTTCGTAGAAGACATTACAGGCGACACGGGCACAGAGGTGTATGGAACAAACGGCCTAGTCACCTTCAAGGGAACATACACGTTGCGGAGAAATGCCATCCCCGTCCACTCATACTATCTCAGAAGCGACGGAAAATGGTATTACAACACCACCAACACAAGCCACAGCAAAGGCTTCCGTGGCTGGCTAGCCACCTCCACCAAGTCGGAGTCAGAGGCCAAGAAGTTTGTCGTTGCCATCAACGGAGTCATCTCCATGGATGAGACCACGGGCATCGACGGCATCCATACCGTGGAGGGCGGAAGTTTCCACCACGTCTATGACCTCACAGGAAAGCTCGTGGCAAAGAACGCCAAGACACTCGACGGACTATCCAAGGGCATCTACATCGTGGATGGCAAGAAAAGGGTAGTCAAATAAGTGGAATAACAAAAGTAGAAAGGGACTCTAATGGAAAAGAAAAAAGCATACGAGACACCCAAGCTCACACAGATAACCCTGATGTCCATCTCGGAGGCATTCTTACAGACCGCCACTGGTGTACGAGCTGGCGATGACAATTCTAAAGTAAATAAAGTAACTGGAGGCAGCGACGATGACTGGGCTGCCTCCAAGCAACACTCGGGCTTCAGCATCTGGGAAGAAGAAGAATAATACGACAAAAAAAGGCATTCTGCAAAGGATAAGGGCGCAAAAGCTTTGCACTTTCAATTATTATTCGTACTTTTGCACCCAAAAAACAAAAGCCCATGTTGAACATTGCCCAATACTTCCCGATAACCGACCCTACGCTGATATTCTTCGTAGTGCTACTCATCATCCTCTTTGCTCCCATCATCATGGGCAAACTCCGCATCCCCCATATCATCGGCATGGTGCTGGCAGGCGTGCTCGTGGGCAAATACGGTCTCAACATCCTGGAACGCGACTCCTCGTTCGAGCTTTTCGGAAAGGTGGGCCTCTACTACATCATGTTTCTCGCCGCCCTGGAAATGGACATGGAGGGCATGAAGAAAAACAAGGGGCGACTGATCATCTACGGACTGCTCACCTGTTTCCTGCCCTTCGGACTCACCTTCGCCATGAGCACCACCCTGCTCCACTATTCGGCGCAAGCCTCTTTCCTGCTAAGCTGCATCATGGCATCCAACACGCTGATAGCCTACCCTATCGTCGCCCGATACGGACTGCAACAGAAGCCGAGCGTCACGCTGAGCGTAGGTTCCAGCATGATTTCACTCCTGATATCCCTGGTGATGCTGGCAGGCCTGGTAGCCTCTTTCAGCAAACACGACGGCTTGCTCTTTTGGGGGCTCTTCATCGCCAAGTTCGCCGCTTACTGCGGAGTTATGATATTCTTGATACCCCGACTCACAAGGTGGTTCTTGCGGAGATACAGCGACGCCGTGATGCAGTTCATCTTTGTGCTGGCGATGCTCTTCATGAGTGCCGCCCTCTCCCAGATAGTCGGCATCGAGGGAGTGTTCGGGGCGTTCTTCGCCGGCCTTATCCTAAACAGGTACATCCCACACGTCTCGCCGTTGATGAACCGCCTGGAGTTCATCGGCAACGCACTCTTCATCCCTTATTTTCTGATAGGAGTAGGCATGCTCATCAATGTCGGCATGCTCTTCCAGGGCGGACACATCCTGTGGGTGGTGTTCTGCATCGTGTTGTTCGGCACCTTGGGAAAGGCGATAGCCGCCTACATCGCCTGCGTCGGCTTCCGCCTGCCATTGAGTTCCGGGCACATGATGTTTGGCCTGACCTCCGCCCATGCCGCCGGCAGCATCGCCATGGTGATGGTAGGCATGCACATACCAGTCGGCAAGAACACCTACCTCGTCAACGACGACATGCTCAACGGAGTGGTCATCATGATTCTCATCACCTGCATCATCTCGTCCCTGCTCACCGACTGGTCTTCGCAGAAGATTATCCTGCGAGACAAGGATTTGCCCGACGCCGAGGACGACAAGAAATCATACGACGAGAAGATACTCGTGCCAGTACGTTATCCCGAATATGCCGACAACCTGCTTAACCTGGCCCTCCTGGTAAGAAACCCCAAGCTAAACCGCGGTCTCGTATGCCTCAACGTCGTATATGAGGACAAGGACATGCGCTACAACCAGGAACAGGGCAAGCGACTGCTGGAACATTGCAGCCAGCTCGCCGCAGCCACCGATGTGATGACGCAGACCCAGGTGCGCATCGCAGCCAACATCGCCAACGGCATCAAGCATGCCTTCAACGAGTTTCAGTGCTCCGAGATCATCATCGGCATGCACATGCACCCCGAGCGGTCGCCCAAGTTCTGGGGCGAGTTCCACCAAAGCCTCTTCAACGGATTGAGCCGCCAGATTATCATGGCACGCATCAACCAACCTCTGAACACGATTCGAAGGATACAAGTCGCCGTGCCATCCCGCGCCGAGTTTGAGCCAGGTTTCTACCGTTGGCTCGAACGCCTGTCGCGCATGGCGGGCAATCTCGACTGCCGCATCCAATTCCACGGCCGCTCCGAGACCCTTGCGCTCATCAACGAGTATATCCAAAACCGCCATCACGACGTACGTGCCGACTATGCCGAGATGAAGCATTGGAGCGAGATGCCCCAGCTGGCGGCACAGATTTCCACCGACCACATGTTTGTGGTAGTGACAGCCCGCAAGGGTACCGTCTCTTTCAAGACCGCCTTGGAGCGACTGCCGGAGGAAATCACGAAGTTCTTCTCTGGCACCAACTTGATGATTATCTTCCCCGACCAATACGGCGACACCTCTGGCGAACTACTGACTTTCGCCGAACCTCAGCACCAGGAAGAGATCAGCGCCTACGAGGCTTTCAGCCTATGGCTGAAGAAACATGTCAAGAAATAGGCGGCATTTCCAAGGTACCACATTATCTACTTTTTGGACGTGCTGCAAATGTGCTGTAAATAAGTGGAAAAAATATAGCAAAGGCATAGAAACCATGAACCCTATAAACGCAAAATGCGTGCAACTCATTGAGCTGCACGCATTTGCTTATTGTTTGTTATGTATTTGCTCGGTGGCATTATTTCACCTCCTCGAAGTCGGCGTCCTGCACGTCCTGGGCACCGCCCTGTGACTGCTGACCGCCCTGGGCACCCTGTGCGCCCTGAGGACCAGCCTGCTGGCCGCCCTGGTACATCTGCTGGCTGGCAGCCT
>CAVGEN010000075.1:0-7978 GCA_963628185.1 Waltera intestinalis
GAGTATAGTCGGCAAGTCTGCTGAGCCTAGTCGGCAGCTCTGCTGAGTATAGTCAGCAGAGCTTATAAATCATAGTGTTGTGCGCTAAAACAACGCACCCAAATAAAATAGCAAAACAGGTAGTTTTACCCTATTGGCGGAAATATTTCCCCACCACTGGCAGACTCTTCAGCGGAAAGTCCTTCTTCACGAGATAGGCGGCGAAGAGGAGGATGAGCACTGTGTTGATGAGGCAGGCAATGACAGTGGAGAAGTACTTGTTCGCCTCGGTCATTCCCACGAAGAGGATGAGGGCGAGGACGACGTAAACCATGATTTCCTTCACGGGGTAGTTGATGGGGTATTTCTTCTGACCTACGAAATAGGAGAGGAGCATTGCCGTGCCATAGCCGGCGAAACCAGCCCAGGCACAGGCGATGTAGCCATACTGCGGCACGAAGATGACGTTGATGGCAATCAGCACGGCGCAACCGATGCCGGAGAAATAGGCTCCCCAGATGGTCTTGTCGATGAGCTTGTACCAGAAGCTGAGGTTGAAATACACTCCCATCATGATTTCCGCAGCCATGACGATAGGCACCACCTTCAGTCCCTCCCAATAGTCGTGGCCGATGATGTGGCGCAATACGTCAATATACCCCACCACCACCAGGAAGGCGAGCAGGGTGAAGATAACAAAATATTTCATCGCCGAGGCGTAGGTCTGGCGGTTGTCCTTGTCCTTCGCCTTGCCAAACACGAACGGCTCGTAGGCGTAGCGGAACGCCTGGGTTATCATCGCCATGATCATCGCTATCTTGCTGGCGGCTCCATAGATGCCGAGCTGGGCATGGGCGTCGCCCTTCTCATAGATGTAGGGGAAGAGAATCTTGTCGGCGGTCTGGTTCAGGATGCCGGCGATACCGAGCACGAGGATGGGCCAACTGTAGCCCAGCATCTTCTTGACGAGTACCTTGGTCTCTGCCCAAGAAGCCTTCTCACCACGAAAGCCCTCTGCCAACTCCTTGTAGAAGAAGAAGGTGATGGAGGCGGTGCAGACGAGGTTGATATAGAACGCGTAGCCCACGTCGTGGCCGTCCATGATGACGTAATAGACGAGGTTGAGGGCGATGTTGAGTCCGATGAAAAGCAGCTTGAAGGCGGCAAACTTCAGCGGGCGTTTCTTGTATCTGAGATAGGCGAAGGGGATGCACTGGAAGGCATCTATCGCCACGGTGACGAACATCGTCCACACATACGAAGGATGGTCGGCGTAGCCCATCGCCTCGCTCAGGGGCGAGATGAAGAGGAACACCAGGGCGACGAAGAGCAGGGAGGTGCAGCCCACCATGCAGAGCACCGTATGGTAAACCTTCTCCGAGTTCTCGCCCTCCTTGTTGACGAAGCGGAAGAAGGTGGTCTCCATGCCGTAGGTGAGGATGACGAGGAGCAAAGCCGTGTAGGCATACATATTGGTGATGACACCATAGCCACCGCTGGCGGCACTGATCTTTGCCGTGTAGAGGGGTACGAGCAGATAGTTGAGGAATCTGCCGATGATACTGCTCATGCCATAGATGGCGGTATCCTTTGCGAGTGATTTTAAACTGGCCATTACTTTATTTATAATGTTGAATGTTAAATGTTAAGTGTTGAATTGGGGCTTGCGCCGTTATCCGAAGAAAATATAGGCGATGGCGATGGCCGCGATGACACCTGCCAAATCTGCGAGCAGGCCGCAGGCGACGGCGTGGCGGGTGTTCTTGATGCTCACGCAACCGAAATAGACGGCGAGGATATAAAAGGTGGTGTCGGTGGAACCCTGGAAGATGCAGCTCAGTCGGCCTACGAACGAGTCGGGACCGTAGTTCTTCATCGCCTCCAGCATCATGCCGCGGGCACCACTGCCCGATAGAGGTTTCATGATGGCGGTAGGCAAGGCTCCCACGAAGTCGGAGTTCATGCCGCATTGCTCCACTGCCCACGACACGCCCTTAATGAGCATGTCCATCGCTCCCGAGGCACGGAACACACCGATGCCCACGAGTATCGCCACGAGATAAGGGATGATTTTTACTGCCGTGGTAAAGCCTTCCTTCGCTCCCTCGATGAAGGCGTCATACACATTCACCTTCTTCCAGAAACCGGCGAGGATGAAGCAGAGGATGATGCCCATCAGAATCATGTTGGAAGCCACGGTGGTGATGGTGTTCATCGTGTCCTTGTCCATCTGTCCGAATCCCCAGATAATGATGCCCACGAAGGCGCACATGCTGAGCAACGTGCCGAGGAGCACGGGCTGGAGGATGTTGATGCGCTGCCAGAGCGAGGTGATGACGATGCCGGCGAGCGTAGCCACGGTGGTGGCCATGAGGATAGGAATAAAGACATCTGTGGGCTGTGCCGCACCATACGAGGCTCGGAAGGCGAGGATGGTGGTGGGGATGATGGTGAGGCCCGAGGTGTTCAGTACGAGGAACATGATCATCGGGTTGGTCGCCGTGTCCTTCTTCGTGTTGAGCTCCTGCATCTGCTGCATCGCCTTCAGTCCGGTGGGGGTCGCCGCATTGTCAAGCCCCAGCATATTTGAGGCGATATTCATGAAGATACTGCCCATCACAGGGTGGTTCTTCGGAATGTCGGGGAAGAGTTTGGTGAAGACGGGGCTGAGCGCACGGGCCAGCACATTCACTACTCCCGCCTTCTCGCCAATCTTCATGATGCCGAGCCACAGGGCGAGTACGCCCGTCAGTCCGAGCGAGATTTCAAAGGCATTCTTCGAAGAGTCGAAGGTGGAATCGACTATCTTTTGGAAGACGGTGGTGTCTCCCATCGCCAGTCCGATGACGGCGAAGATGAACGCTATCACGAAGAAAGCTATCCAAATGTAATTTAAGACCATATTCTTGTCTGTACAATTCTTTAATATTCTATATTTTTTACCAGCTTGGTAAAAAGTTGGTTCTTCCTTAGTCCCAAGCACGGTGCAAAATTACAATAAAAATCTTGCATAGAGCTTGTTTCGTCCCAAAAATCCCCGAAAAGGATGATGTTTTGTTTAATAGTTCATTCCGAAGTACCAAAGTGGGATGATGATTCCGTGCCCAGTCTCGATGTCATCTTTTACGATGTGAACGTTCTTCACGTCTTCTATCTGTTTCTTGCCTTTCTTTCGTCCGCCAATCTCGAAGGTGTAATCGCCAATAGTGAAGTCGGAAGCCTTGGAAGCGGTAACATTTTGCTTCTCCCTCATCTGATTGTAGAAGAAAGTTTCCCTTATATTTCCAATGTTGGGGTTAGGTGTGAGCACCGACATCAGACTTGGGTTATCCACATAGACCTTTTCAACCTTTCCAAGGTTGCGCATCCCCGAAGTGTCGTCTCTTAGCAACCCAATCATGCCGGCACGTTCCAAATAGACGAGGTAATCTGGTACGTTGTTCTTGCTCACCCCAATCTCCGTGGCAAGGTTCTCTACGCTTGGCTTGTAGGGTGCAAGCCCGGAGAGGATAACAAGCATCCGTTTGAGTTTTCGGGCTGTAGAGGCTTTCATGTCGGCATATTGTGGAATATCGACCTCCACAGTCTGGTCAACTACTTGTAGCATTCTTGTCATGAAATCGCCTTCGATGGCGAAAGGATAATAGCCCTGGCTGAGGTATTCCCTGAAGAGAGGCAAGGGATGCTCTAACCCGGGAATCTCCATTTGGTGACTGAGGATTTCTTCCAGAGAAAATACTCTGCTCTTGATGCCCTTGAATAGTTGGAGATATTCCCTGAAAGACAATCCTTGCATCATGTACATCAATGCCCGGCGACTCAAATCTGCCTCGCCCCTCTTGATATCCAAGACAGAAGAACCTGTAAATACGAGATGCAGCGATGGGTGCATGTCATAGATTTGTTTCAATTCTCTGCTCCAACCTGCGTATTTGTGTATCTCGTCTATATAAAGATGTGTACCTCCCTCCTTGATAAACTCATCGGCGAAGTCTGTCAAGGAATGATTGGTGAAATAGATGTTGTCGGCAGAGACATACAAATGATGTCCTTCCGTTGATTTCTTGATGTGTTGCAATACCATGGTGGATTTACCCACGCCTCGTGGACCGACGATGCCCACCAGTCGCCCGTTCCAATTAATCTCTTCGTATTTATATCTGATGAAATCGAGAGGCGTGCGCTTCAGCAACTCCGTCATGTATTCGTATAGCTTGTTGTCTATCATATCTTGTCTTTTTATGAAGAATACTGTTTAAAATCGTGGCAAATATACGAAAAATCCCTCAATGAGGGATGAATTTGTACGAAAAGCTCCCTCATTGAGGGACGAATTTAAGTATTTTTATCCCTCAATGAGGGATTTCTTGTGTTCCTCCCCTTACTTGTTCAGACATTATTTGTATATTTGCCAACGATTCTGAGTAAGGTGTGTCTGGGCTTATGACACACCTCATTATAAAAAATCATATAGAATCCTTATCCAACAAGAAATCAAACACATCCATTAATACTATGCCATCATCGTTTTGATATTTCTTGATGATGTCGCCAGTTATCACGTATTTCGTGAAGCTGTCATTGATGCGTAGCAACGAGGCAAGTTCTTGTTTCATTTTCTCTTCATCTGGCAGACTCAGAGCCGATTGGATATAGCAGCGTTTGTATCCACGGTTACAAACGAAGTCAACTTCAAGCATCCGTCTGGTTTTAGTTCCTTTTTCATCCACACCATTTGATTCTACGTTGCCGATATCCACACTATATCCACGATAACGAAGTTCATTATAAATGGCATTCTCCATAAGGTGTGTCTTCTCTTGTTGGCGAAAACCAAGAAGCGCATTGCGGATGCCCAAGTCTGAGAAATAATATTTCAGAGGAGTTCCGATGTACTTTCGCCCTTTTACGTCATAGCGATTACATGGTTCAAGCAAGAAGGCATCTGCAAGATATTCAATGTATTTCTTGATGGTTGCAGAGCTTATTGCGACATTCTTTACAGACTGGAATGTATTGGCAAGGCGTTGTGGATTGGTAAGTCCGCCAATTCCCGATGCGAGAATCTTGAATAAATCATTGAGTTCTGCATCGTTCTTCACTTTGTTCCTGTTGATGACATCTATCATGTAAGTCTCTGTCAAGAGGCTGTTCAGAAGTTTCACTTTCTCTTCTTCTGTCTTTTGAAGGACAACAGGTGGAAGACCTCCATAAAGCAGATATTCGTTCCAACCATCCACTTTGTCGCCATCATACGCTGTCATAAATTCAGCGAAACTGAGTGGCGACACATGTATTTGGTAGCCTCGTCCGCGAAACTCGGTTATGATGTCCTTCGACAAAAAGCGAGCATTGCTTCCGGTCACATAAACATCGGCATTGGGGATGTGTAGTAATCCGTTCAATACATCTTCAAACTCATTGAGCATCTGTACCTCGTCGAGCAAGATATAATATGGTTGTTCATCGGTAATCCTCTCTTTTACATACTTGTAAAACTTGTCGGGATTGCGAAAGTCCTTGAAAGCGTAATCATCGAAAGCCATTTCTATGATGTGGTCGGGCATGACTCCTTCGTCTTCAAGAAAACGTTTGAAGAGACGGAACAACAGAAAGGATTTTCCACAACGGCGCATACCTGTAATAATCTTTACAAGCCCATTGTGTCGTGCGCTAATTAATTCTTGTAGATATTTTTCTCTTTTTATAATCATAATCTATGATTTTTGCGGATTTCCGCAGTTTTCTTTCACAAAATTAGAGAAATCATTCATTTTACGAAAGATTTTTGCGGATTTCCGCAGTTTTCTTTCGCAAAATTAACGGCTGCAGCTTACTTCTTTAAATTCATTAACGTCTGCAAGTGTAAAAAGTGCTAACTTCGAGTTGTCAAAGCGGATTTTTGTTTTCAGTCCTTCAGACAACCAATCGGTATGACATACACCCCATCTTTTCTTCGATAAGCATACTTGCCAACACCAATGATAACAGCCACGAATGATGGGGCTGACATCTTGTTGGTGTTTTGCCATAACTGTGTGATTTTGAGGGGCAAAATTACGAATAATATTTTAAATGTCCAAAAGTTTTAGTGAATTTTCGGTTGTTTGTGGTCAATTTATTCGGTTATTTGTGATGATTTTGTTCGGTGATTTGTGGAATTGCAGGATAGAAGAAATTATAATACACAAACCGCTTTTCCTGTGTTCTTACTCTCTATGTTTAGAAGCAATCTTTTCGCCTCAATGCCGCCGGCAAATCCCGTCAGGGAATGGTCGGAGCCGATGACACGGTGGCAGGGGATGAGGATGCTGATGCCGTTGGAGCCGATGGCTTGCGCCACAGCCCTTACTCCCTTGAGATTGTTCACGCTCTGGGCTATCTCCTTGTAGCTTCTCGTCTCGCCATAGGGAATTTCGAGTAAGGCTTGCCACACTTGCTTTTGGAAATCAGTGCCTATGGGGTGAAGGGGAATGTCGAAGGTCTTGCGCTCGCCAGCGAAAAATTCATCCAATTCTTTCTTGGTTTGTTCCAAGACAATGGAAGATGAGGTGCTGATGAAGTCGGCATCCAAGAGCCTCTCTAATCGCCTCTTGTTGCGCTCTGCGCATGGCATTCCGTTCCAGTCGCAGAGGCAAAGCTCGTCGCCTATAGATGCCAGAATGAGCTTTCCGCAAGGGGAGTCGTAATATTGGATGTTGACGGTCTGCTTCATGTCATTTCACTTTCTGTGTGTTGGGCAGGAAACCGGCGATGATGCCTAAGAGGGGCAGGAAGGCACTTACCCGGAAGATAAACTCGATGCTGGTCTTGTCGGCGAGCCATCCGAAGAAGGCGGAACCAAGACCTCCCAAGCCGAACATCAGCCCGAAGAAAATGCCGGCAATCAGTCCCACCTTGTCGGGCATCAGGTCGGTGGCATAGACCACGATGGAGGAGAAAGCCGAGGCGATGATGAGCCCGGAGAGGAAGGTGCAGATGAGCGTCCAAGTGAGATTGGCGAAAGGCATGGCGAGAGCGAAGGGCGCAGCTCCCAGGATGGAGAACCAGATGACATATTTCCTGCCGAACTTGTCGCCCAACATTCCTCCCGCCACCGTTCCGATGGCAAAGGCGGCAAGGAAGACGAACAGACAGAGTTGGGATGTCTGCACGGAGATGCCGAACTTGTTTATCAGGAAGAACGTGAAGTAGCTGGTGATGCACGACGTATAGAAATACTTAGAAAAAACCAGCAGGATGAGGATCATCAAAGCCCCATACTTGGCCCGCTTGGAAATGTCGTGGTTGAGGAGAGGTTGCTTCTGCGGATGTTTTACCACATAGGCGAGCCGTGCCTTATACCAAGCTCCGAGCCGGACCATGATGAGTGCCGCCAACAGTGCCGCCAAGGCAAACCATGAGATGGCGTGCTGTCCGAAAGGCAGGATGATGAGTGCGGCAAGCAATGGTCCTACCGCCGAGCCGCCATTGCCGCCCACCTGGAAGATGGACTGCGCCAAGCTC
The DNA here is from genome assembly GCA_963628185.1 of Waltera intestinalis. Taxonomy (GTDB): domain Bacteria; phylum Bacteroidota; class Bacteroidia; order Bacteroidales; family Bacteroidaceae; genus Prevotella. The sequence continues at coordinate 7,486 of CAVGEN010000075.1, forward strand.
TTCTTGCCGCCCGAAGCCAACTGCGCCACTCTCGAAGCGGTGGGATGGAAGACGGAAGATCCCAATCCAACGACACTCACTGCCAAGAGTATGAGAAAATAGTTCTCGGCGAAGGCGAGCAGCACCAGTCCCACCAAGGTGATGCACATGCCCACCGAAAGGGCGTAAGGCCGTGGATGCTTGTCAGCGTAAAGTCCCGTGAAGGGTTGCAGGATGGAGGAGGTCATCTGAAACACCAGGGTGATGATGCCTATCTGTGCAAACGAGAAATCGAACTTGTCCTTCACGATAGGGTAGATGGAGGGGATGATAGACTGGATCATATCGTTGAGGAAATGCGAGATGCTGCAGATGATGAGCATCGAATACACCGTGCCCTCCACCATCGTGGGGTTGCCTTTCAACTTGTTGCTTACAGATTTGATATTCATTGTCTTCTATTGGTGATTTTTCGTGCAAAGGTACAAAATATTCTTCAGATACTTGACGAATC
>CAVGEN010000076.1:0-14524 GCA_963628185.1 Waltera intestinalis
CCTTATCTATAATATATACGCTCTTGCCAGTCTCCTTGTCGATGGCATCCTTGGCGCTACCCTTGGTAGAGAAGCTCAACATAGCAACGTTTGGCTCGTCGATGCCAGCCACAGACTTGGCCGTCTGAGATGTAGTGTAAGCAATCTGAGCCAACTGGTCGGCTGTAGGGTTAGGAGTTACAGCAACGTCGCCCATTACGACAACACCGTCCTTGCCATACTGTTTCTGGTCGGTGATGAGCAACATGGCACCGCTCACGCAAGTGATGCCCGGAGTACACTTGATAATCTGGAGGGCAGGACGAAGCGTGTCACCAGTAGTGCTCAATGCGCCGGAAATCTGTCCGTCGGCACCTTCGGTCTTGATGATCATACAACCGAGATAGAGATTGTTCTTGGTCACGAGTTCGCGAGCCTGCTCCACGGTCATGCCCTTCTTCTTGCGAAGTTCAGCGAGCTTCTCGGCATACTCCTCCGTCTTAGGATTGTTTTGTGGGTCAACAATAGTAGCCTTGTCGATGTTGTTAAGTCCCCACTCAGCGGCGAGGTTCTTAATGTTGGCAGGGTTACCGATGAGGATGATGTCTGCGAGGTCATCAGCCAATACTTTGTCGGCTGCTTTCAAAGTACGCTCCTCTTCTGCTTCAGGGAGCACGATGCGCTGCTTGTCAGCTTTTGCGCGAGCTACGATTTGCTGTAATAAATCCATTTTTACTTAATTGTTTTTATTTGTTTTGTTGATTTTTTGCAATATCTACTTTGCAAAAGTAACAAAAAAGTTTTATACTCGCCTTATTATATTGTGTAAAAAAAGCTAAAATGAAAGATATTAAGTAGTGTAAAGGTTTACGTTAATGGAAAAAGTGAAGAACGAAGGCAAATGGTCACATCCCTTCGTTCTTCACTCTTCCCTTAAATCATTTCTTGTGTAAGAATACTCTCCAATTCTTCTGCCGAAAGACGGAGTTTGAACTCACCTTTGATGGCGACGCTGATTCTTCCGGTCTCTTCCGACACGATGATGGCAATAGCGTCACTACTTTGTGATATTCCCAAGGCGGCACGATGTCGAAGTCCCAGTTCCTTAGGTATGTCAAGATTGTGACTTACAGGAAGGATACATCCTGCCGCCTTGATTCGCTTGTCCGACACCACCATCGCACCATCATGCAATGGTGAGTTCTTGAAGAAGATGTTCTCTATCAACCGTTGGTTAATTTTGGCATCTATCTCCTCACCCGTATCCATAATGTCTTTCAAAGGCACACCTCGTTCTATAACTATCAACGCACCGACATATTTCTTCGCCATGCTCATGCAAGCCATCACGATAGGCATGATGGTTTCCTTGTCCGCCTCCCGTTGGCTCTCCTTGTTGGAGTGGAAGAAGCGAACAAGCCTCCGCATCCCCTTCTGAGACCCAATCTCATAAAGGAAACGACGGATATCCTCTTGGAAGATGACGATGAGGGCTATGACTCCCACACTCACCAACTTGTCGAGTATAGAACCCAGCAAGCGCATCTCCAAGACCTGGCTCACGAAAAGCCAGATGAGCACGAAGAGCAGGATACCCACAAAGATATTGAGGGAGCGTGACTCCTTCATCAGCCGATACACATAGAATAGCAACGAAGCCACCAAGAATATATCTATGATATCTTTGATTCCAAATTCTATCATTTTTACTTCTTTATCCTTTTAAAGCTCCAACTATCTTAACCGCCTCAGCAGCCTCCTTTACATCGTGAACTCTGAGGATGCTGGCACCCTTCATCAAGGCTATCGTGTCGAGCACGGTCGTTCCATTGAGGGAAGTCGTAGCATCACCACCCAGCAACTTATATATCATGCTCTTACGAGATATGCCCACCAGCACAGGAAGTTCCAATACGTCTAGTTTCTCCATCTCATTGTATATCTGGTAGTTCTGAATAAGATTCTTGCCAAAGCCAAAACCTGGGTCGAGGATAACATCCTTGGCACCAAGGTCACGCAATTGCTGCACCTCCTTGGCAAAGCCTACCAACATGTCTTTCAATGTTGGCTGCACCGACATTAATATATAAGGTACTTTCAGTTCGCCCACCAAGCGGAACATCTCAGGATATTCCTCTTGTCGCTGTTCCAAAGGCACGTTGGCGATACCCGTGATTCCACCTTCCGACACATCATTGATGATATCAGCCCCCCACTCCTCGATGCACTTGCGTGCCAAGGTTGGGCGATAAGTATCTACAGAGATGGCCGCATCCGGCTGCTCACGACGCACGATGCCAAGGGCAAACTTCAAACGGCGGCCTTCCTCTTCCTCCGACACCTCATCGGCACCAGGACGAGTGGAGAAAGCACCCACATCGATAATGCTTCCACCTTCTTCTATAATTTGGTTAGCCCTGTCGGCAATTTCCTTTTCTGTCTGTTTTCTACTGCCAGAGTAGAAACTGTCGGGCGTTACGTTCAGGATGCCCATCACCTGAGGGGTGCTCAAATCCATCAAGCGCCCCTTAATATTGATTGTATAATTCATGAAACTACAATTCCTTCAGCCATTTCCGGCCAGGCTTAGTGTAAGTCCAGGCTAAAAAGCTACCTCCAATTATACAACCTATCAAAAAGAACAATGCTAAATAACTCATATCATTTAATATTTTAAAATTCGATTTGCAGTCGCAGCAAATATAACAGTCATTACTACGCCAAAAATTAACACACAAATATTACCTAAGCCTGTTTCACCTTTCAGCAAAGGCAAAAAGCCTCCCAACCCAGTCCCCGTAAAGGTTAACTGTGATATGTTAAAGAAATAGCCGCCAAGCTTTTCCTTCCTCACTTTCACTTTATCTTTCTCATCTCCAATGCCCATTCAGCCTTCCATTCTAAAGTTTCAACGAATATTTTTGCAAAAATAAAAAGAATATTCGAGATTACCATCTATTTTTGAGGAAAATTGTTTGTTATTTCCCCAATTTAGATTACTTTTGCACAAAAATATTTATAGACTATGGATATTTCAGAACTCTATCAGATTTACCAAGCGCACCCTGTGATTACCACCGATAGCCGCGACTGTCCCGAGGACAGCATCTTCCTGGCTTTGAAGGGTGCATCATTTGACGGCAACAAGTTTGCCGACATGGCTTTGGAGAAAGGCTGTGCCTATGTGATTATAGACGAGAAGGAGTATGCCAAGGAGGGCGACGAGCGATACATCCTCGTAAAAGACTGCCTCACCACCTTCAAGGAACTAGCCCGAGAGCACCGCCGTCACTTCGACATCCCGGTGGTAGGTATCACGGGAACCAACGGAAAGACTACGACCAAGGAACTCGTCTCCGCCGCTCTCGGTGAGAAATACAACGTAATGTTCACTCTGGGTAACTTCAACAACGACGTGGGTGTTCCCAAGACCCTCTTCCGACTCTCTCCCGAGCATGAAATCGCCGTCGTAGAGATGGGAGCCTCCCACCCCGACGACATCCGAAAGCTCGTGGAGTATGTGGAGCCTACTTGCGGCATGATTACCAACGTGGGCCGTGCCCACCTGCAAGGGTTCGGCAGTTTCGAGGGAGTGAAAAAAACCAAGGGCGAACTGTACGACTTCCTCTCCAACCATGACGCTCTCGTTTTCATCAATGCCGACAACGAGCATCTGATGCAGATGGCAGCGGAACGTAACATCAATCGCCTCATCACCTATGGCAAGGGAGAGGATTGCGATGTCTGGGGAGAGGTCGTCTCTTGTGCTCCTTTCTTGAAATTTCGTTGGCGCACAGAGAGTTTCGACTGGCATGAGGTGCAGACTCACCTCATCGGCGCTTACAACATCGACAATATGCTTGCCGCAATCACCATCGGTCTCCACTTCGACGTGAAGCCTCAGCAGATAGATCATGCGCTCGAAAACTATATCCCTAGCAACAATCGCTCGCAGCTAGAGAAGACTGAGCACAATAAGTTGGTGGTGGATGCCTATAATGCCAACCCTTCGAGTATGGCTGCCGCCATCGAGAACTTCAGTCTGATGGATGTGCCCAACAAGATGGCAATTCTCGGACAAATGGGCGAACTTGGCGAAGTAAGCCACGAGGAGCATCAGAAGGTCATTGACCAACTTCAGGCTACAGGTTTGGAGAATGTATGGCTGGTTGGCGACGAGTTTGCCAATATAGAATGTCCCTATCGCAAGTTCCACGGTGTAGAAGAGGTAAAAGAAGCTATCAAAGAAGAACAGCCCCACGACCATTACATCCTTATCAAGGGGAGCAACAGTGTCAAATTATTTCAGTTGCCAGAACTATTATAACCAAACATACATCACGAGGAAAAATTGGCTTCGTCTCGAGGAAAATATCACTACTACGTGAGGAATATATTTTTTCCTCGGGAGGGAAAAATAAAAGTGGGTCGAGCCCCATAAATAAAGGCGGTGCTCCGTTTTCACTCGGAACACCGCCTTTGTACATTTTTTATCATCTAGAAATGCGAAATCACTACACCCTTCTCATCCGCTGTCGCAACCGAAAACTTCGCCAAACATCGAAGACTACTTCTTACACATTCCCAAAAAATACTTGTGTATCTCCAAGCTATCGTTCAACTCTGGATGGAAAGCGGTAACTAGCTGGTTGCCCTGGCGAGCAGCCACAATCTTACCATCTACCTCTGCAAGCACCTCGGCGTCGCCCCACACCTCCTTGATGTAAGGCGCACGGATGAAAGTCATTGGAACATTGCCCTCGATGCCCTTCATCGGAGCCTCCACGTAGAAACTGCCGAGCTGTCGACCGTAGGCATTGCGCAAAGCAGTGATATCTATAGAAGCGATGCGGCGACTAGGCTCGCCCTCTATCTTCTTGGCAAGGAGAATCAAGCCAGCGCAGGTACCGTACACGGGCAAACCTGCGGCTATTGCCTCCTTCACAGGTTCCATCAAACCGAGTTCGTTCAAAAGCTTCGCCTGGGTGGTACTCTCACCACCAGGGATGATAAGACCATCCTTGGGCTGGTCCCAGTCCTTCCGCTGGCGAATCTCAAAACTTTCCACGCCCAGCCGAGCCAACTTCTGACGATGCTCGGCAAAGGCGCCTTGTAATGCTAATACAGCTATTCTCATTTACTTACCTCTCTCTGCCATAAGGAGCGCAATCTCCTGCTCGTTGATACCCACCATAGCCTCACCGAGGTCCTCGCTCAACTCAGCCAACATCTTAGGATCGTTGTAGTTGGTAACGGCCTTCACGATAGCTTGGGCACGCTTGGCAGGATTGCCACTCTTGAAAATACCCGAACCAACGAATACACCCTCGGCGCCCAACTGCATCATGAGGGCTGCGTCGGCAGGGGTAGCCACACCACCGGCGGCGAAGTTCACCACAGGCAACTTGCCGTTCTCATGCACATACTTCACCAAGTCGTAGGGAGCCTGCAACTGCTTGGCAGCCTCGTAAAGTTCATCCTCGCTCATGGAAGTCAATCGCTTGATTTCGCTCTGCATCATACGCATGTGAGTAACTGCCTGAACCACGTCGCCAGTCCCAGGCTCACCTTTCGTACGAATCATCGTGGCACCCTCGGCGATACGGCGGAGAGCCTCGCCCAAATTCTTGGCACCACAAACGAACGGCACATCAAACTTAGTCTTGTCGATATGGTAAACATTATCAGCAGGAGAGAGCACCTCGCTCTCGTCTATATAGTCGATTTCGATAGCCTGAAGAATCTGAGCCTCAGCGAAGTGACCGATGCGGCATTTAGCCATCACAGGAATGGAGACAGCCTTCTGAATGCCCTTGATCATCTTGGGGTCACTCATACGAGACACACCGCCTGCCGCACGAATATCGGCAGGAATACGTTCCAATGCCATAACGGCACATGCACCAGCTTCCTCCGCAATCTTCGCCTGTTCTGGAGTTGTTACGTCCATAATTACACCACCCTTGAGCATCTGAGCCAAATTGCGGTTCAATTCTTGTCTATTTTCTGCCATAATTCTATTGTTTTTTATTGATTCTGGTTGCAAAGGAACTACTTTTCGGGAAATTAGAAGAAGAAAGTTCTGATTTCGACAAACTTTGCGTCAGTTTGTATAAACGCACATTCTTAAAAGTATAAGCAAAATTCCCAAAAGTGCAAAGTTCCAGCACTAATCCGAAACCTTGCACCCTATGCGAATCCCCGGGCTAACCATTCTGTCTGAAAGCAGAAGGCGTAACACCCTTCATCTTCTTGAAAAACTTGGTGAGATGGGCTTGCGAGGAAAAGCCAAAGGTATTGGCTATCTCTTGTACAGTATGCGTGGTGGTGGAAAGTTCGCGTTCTATCTCCTTCACGATATACTCGTCGATGGTTGCCTTCGGGGTCTTGCCCGAGATGCGGCGGGTAACCTGGGCAAGATAGCGACTGCTCACATTGAGTTGGTCGGCATAAAAGTGGACATCGCTATAAGTTCGGCAGAAGTTAACTACCTGTGAAATAAATTGGTTATAAAGTTCAGAACTGCGCCCTTGTAGATTGCTCTCACGAGTAAGTTCCACGTTGATAAAATCCTGCGCCATCGCCAACGCCTCCTCCATCTTCTTGCCTTGGTTCAGATAGACGGCAAGGGCGGAAGAAAAACGGTTGGTGAGACCATGCGAATTGGCATTGTCAAGCAGAAACACTTGTGGGCACGATCTCCCACCCTGGTTTCCGTTTGCTACATTATGAAGAGGACTGGTATGCCGCGACTTACCCAGAAGATTGTCTATCTCTTTCTTTCTTGCCACGACCAAAGAACAGAGCGGAAGAAGACGGAACTTGATTTGACTCACCACGTCCGCCGACATCAGCGCATCGCCATTGCTCGACCAGATAATAGGGTCGTAGATAATATAGTCGGGGCGATACTTGGTCAAGGCATCTATCAACACCGCCAAAGTTTCCACCCTACGAATCATACCAAGTTTAACTATACGAGGCTGAATATCGTTCATGATAGCCTCTATCTGCCCCGACACTATCTCCGCAGGTATATCAAAGAACTCCTGGATTCCCAAAGTGTTCTGCACGGTGATAGAGGTTATCGCCGAAACAGCATAACCTCCCAGCTCTGAAATCGTCTTGATGTCTGCCTGCACCCCCGAGCCACCAGTACTGTCGGAGCCAGTAATCGTCAATATGGGTTGTATCTCTTTCATAAAACTGCAAAAAAATGCCGATGCTCATCATTAAGCATCGGCAAAATTACTATTTTTCTTTGAAAATCTAGAACTTTTATCCAAAAATCATGCAACTGTAAGCACTAAAGTTTTCTCTATGCCGCGTTTTGCATCCTTTACCTTCAAGGTCACATTACCCTTTTGAGCTTTGCTCTGCACGATAACCACAAGCTTGCCAGAGAAGAGTTTCATCTGTGGTTGCGTGAACGGCTCCAACGAAGTGGCATCACCATTACATGCAGCCTTGAAGGTTCCTGCGCCCGTGACCTCAAAGGAGAGTTCGTCATCGGCAAGAGGACATTCGTTGCCGTCCTTGTCCAACAAACTTACGGTGACGAAAGCCAAGTCTTTGCCATCAGCCTTCAAGGTATTCTCCACAGGATGAAGAACCCCATTTCTTGTCACGTAATCCATGCGGTCGTTATCCGGGCATTCAGCCACGAGTTTAATTTGGGTTGGATCGCCAGCAGTACGTCTTACGTCCTCGCCCACCTTATCACCATATTGATTGTAAGTGACAACCCGAATCTCACCTGGCTCATACTTCACGTTGTTCCAACGTAAGCGATAACGGTCGAGGCGGCTCGATTTATCCTTACGAACTCTGCCTTGGCTCTTGCCATTGACAAACAACTCACCTTCCACGCCATCGGTATAGCAATACACAGGAGTCACCTCTCCCTCACGCCCTTCCCAATTCCAATGAGGAAGGAGATGGGTGGTATGCTGGCTCTCATTCCAACGAGCGCGATACATATAATACCGGTCTTTAGGAATACCAGCCAAATCACAAATGCCAAAGTAACTGCTACGGGAAGGCCAATAGGTATCGTAGGGTGAAGGCTCACCGAGATAGTCATACCCCGTCCAGACAAACTCACCGATTACCCAACTATAGTCATCCTGCATCTTCCAGTCGTCATCGGGCAAGTTGCTCCACGAACAATACTCCGTATCATAACTGCTGCACTGACCGTCTGCGTAAGGAACGTTGTCTTTGTACCCTACCTTTACAGGGAACTTATACACACCACGGGAGCTGACCGTGGATGCCGTCTCCGATCCAAGGAGGAATCCCTGTGGCAACTGACCGATACTCTTGGTATATTTATGCACACGATAATTAAACCCAGGCACGTCCATGGTCTGTGCAAACCCACTCTTCAAAGCAGCCTCAGCCTTGTCCATGCCCTGGGTTACAGGACGCGAAGGATCGTACTGATGACAAAGGTCTTGCAAGTGCTGGGCTATCTGCTGTCCTTCCTTGCTCCACTGCTCGGGAATCTCATTTCCGATGCTCCACATAATAATGCTCGGATGGTTACGATGATGCTTCACGAGATTGGTGATATCCTTATCGCTCCACTCCTTGAAGAAACGAGCATAGCCGTTCTTGCACTTAGGATAAATCCACATATCGAAACTCTCCGCCATCACCATCATGCCGAGCGAATCACAGATTTCCATCTGCATCGTGGAAGGCATATTGTGAGCAGTACGAATGGCGTCGCATCCCATCGCCTTCATCATCTTGATTTGGCGAATGAGAGACGCCTTGTTCTCCGCAGCACCTAAAGGACCTAAATCATGGTGCAGGCAGACGCCCTTTATCTTTCGTGTGACACCATTAAGTTGGAAACCTTTATCCTTAGACACGGAGATGGTACGAATACCTGTCTTCACAGTCTGCACGTCTGCTACCTTTTTGCCCTCGTAGCGAGTGAGCGTCACATTATATAGACAAGGAGTCTCCGGCGACCAAAGATGAGGTTCCAGCACCTTCAAGGTCGTTTTTATTTCAGAAACAGCCCCATTGATGGTTTGCTCCGCCACCTTCTTACCATCCGCATCAGTCAAGACTATGTCCGTCTTACCATCCTTGCCTATTTTTCCTTGCAAAAGAGCATCCACCTCCAAGTCAGCCTCTGCTTTCGATGCCTTCAAGGTACGTACAAAAGTATCCCACGTGGAGAAATTCTCATTTCCGTACAACTCCACTGCCACGGGGCGATAAAGACCACCCCCCGGATACCAACGGCTACTTTCCTCCACATTCTTGAGATGAACTTCCACAAGATTGCTCTTGCCACCAAACTTCACGTATGGGGTAATGTCGATACGGAAGGCATTGTAGCCGTAGGCCCATCTGCCAGCCTCCTTACCATTGACACTCACCACAGGCTCGCTCATGGCACCATCGAAAACAAGAACAGCACGCTTATAGCCCTTAGGCAGGGAAAGTTCCATCTTATACATTCCTTCCCCTATCCAAGGCAACGCCCCTGACCGTCCCGACTTCTCGGTTTTCTCCTTTTCGCCATTCTGTTCGATGGCCACCATCTGCAAGTCCCATTTTTTATTGAAGGGGCCAGCAATAGCCCAGTCGTGAGGCACCTGCACTTGCGACCACGACTTGCCATCGCGGGAGAAATCCCACGACGGCAAGTTGATTATCTTGCGACTCTGCGCCATACTCATTGCAGATAAAGCAAGCGCAAAAGCCGTAGTTCCTAGAAATTTATTTACTACCATATTTATATCTTACTTTAATTCTAATAGACCTATCTTCCTACGACAAGATTACTTAAAAGCATCTAATGCAGTTGTAGGTTTTCCACTGTTATCAAACGCCCCCTTTGTATAAGCATTCCATCCTGACTCATTATACATGGTAGGCTTCCAGTTGCCATAAACCTCAGGTTCCCAATAGAACACGCCCTCGCAAGTAGAGATTTTCTTACAACCATCCACCATTTTCTTTAAAACAGCCGCTGCCTTAGAGGAATTCCAGTTCATTCCTATCTCAGAGATGACCACAGGCGTACCATACTTACCAGAAAGAGTCTTGATATTGTCCAAACAAGAAGTAGTTAGAGACTCCCAGTTATTATCTTCTGGATAAAGCGACATTCCGATGACATCCCATTTACCTCCATTATTCTTCAATATATCAAATATCCAAGCAAAACGCCCCAAATTATCACCTTGGTCGATATGGACAACAACCTTTGCCTTAGGATAAACAGCCTTCACCGACTCATATCCTGCCAATTCATAAGCAGCATAATTCTTTGGGCTCTTAGAAGCACGGCCAGAAATATCAGGCGTTTCCTTATCCCATTTTGGACTGCTTATCGTGCCCGTATTCTTACCCCAAAGCATTCCGTCAGAAGTTTCATTGCCTACCTGTACCCATTCCACATCTATATTCTTTGCCTTCAAGGCATTCAGCACATCTTTGGTATGGTCAACAACGGCTTGCTTCATCTGCTCAAAACTATAGTTTTCCCAAGCGGCAGGTACAGCTTGCCGACTAGGGTCTGCCCATACATCAGAATAGTGGAAGTCGATCATGATGCGCATTCCCAACCTCTGAGCTCTTTCAGCCTTGGCAACGACATCATCCTTGGCACACCATCCTCCCTCAGGATTTACCCATACACGAAGACGGATTGCATTCATCCCAATAGATTTCAAGAGAGCCATACACTCTTTCTCCTTGCCGCTGGCATCATAGAACTTCTTTCCGTTCTTTTCCATCTCTGTAAGCCAACTGACATCGGCACCCTTGGCAAAAGCAGTGGTTTCAGTCTTGCCATCATCATTTTGGTTGTCATCACCTTTGTTTCCATCCTCCTCGTGCTCTGCCACAGAAGGATTGTCATCGCTGCTACAAGCAACACCAGTAATGGCTAACAAAAAGACAGAAGCTAATAAGATTACTTTTCTAAAAATACACTTCATGTTTATTCTATAGTTTAAAGTTTTATATATACTACTAAATACTCTGTGTGGTGAACTGCTATTTTTTATCGTATTGATCGCGAATAGTGATACTATTCGGTTACAGGAACGAGCTTAATACCAAAGAGATTACCAGTATCTTGTTTTGTTATGGTATGTGCCCCTGCCTCCAATGTTACCTTCAAGGTCTTTGCAGTTGTATCAATAGACGCACCAACCTTATCAGCCTTATCACCATCAATCTTTGCCGTGCACTTTGTATCTGCAGAACCAAAGTAAAGTATCATGGTCATCTTCTGTGCTGTAGTGAAACTTATGCACATTGGAGCGCCTTCCATCTTCACGCACTCACTATAAGTTGTACCATCAATAGTAGCTGTACCCTTATTAACACCATTGTTGCAAGAAGTCAAAGTAAACGCAGAGTTAGAAGCAACAGCTACGTTGTTAGCACCTCTTGTAAATGTACAAAGCACAGTACCCTCTACAGGAGTCACGTCACCCCCGTCATCGTCGCCACCTTTGTCACCGTCATTATTATCACCACCATTGTCGCCAGAAGCATTGTTCTCTCCAAACACCTTGACCAACTTTGTCTTGTAATTATCGACAACGTTGACTAGGTCGGCAATTGCCGCATGTTGCTTGTCAGAGACACTTGGATCAATATAAGGGACTTCCGGGATCTCATAATCAATGTCACCCTTGTTCAAACGACCAGCACCGTAGAAGCCTTCGACAATAGCAGGAACATCTGCCGCATCATCTATTACATAAGAATAAATCTTAGAAGCATCTGTATCAAAGTTGTTGTAAGTATTGCCACAAGAAACCGTCTTCACCGTAGCAGGAACTTGCTCATCACGAGAAGAAGCCTCGTAAGCATCGAAATCGGCATCATTCTCTTGCCATGTGATATAGCTAAAGTTACTTGGTTTGTTAGCAAAGACATTGCCGAAGCTCTTAATCATACCACCTGTTTCGCCAGAGAGAGTACCACCTGCGCCCTTATTCTCAGTACCTTGCGCAGAAATCATTATTGGGCGGTAAGTTCCATCAAAGTAGTTGTTCTCCACAAATACGCTAGAACCAGTACATGCACCTACACCATAGACATCACAACGTTGGAAATAGTTGTTGTACATATGGACAGACATCGTACGGATACGAGCATGGCGAGAATCCGAGTGGTCGAACCAGTTGTGGTGATAAGTAATCCAATTTTCACCAGTCTCGCTCTTCATACCACACATAGAAGACTTACCAGTATCATAGAAGTGATTATAAGCCACTGTCACTTTCTTAGAGTCAGCCTTTACATCGACAGAACCATCGCCTTTACGATGGTCACCAGAGCCAGACTCACCATAGAACAAATCCATATTATGAATCCAAATGTTAGAGTTATCCGTATCAAGAGACAAGGCATCGTCCATACATCTCATAATTGCGAAATTACGGAACTCTACACTCTTTGAATTACGAACCAAGAAACCAAAGCCCTTCACAGTAGCATCGTCACCAATACCCTCGAAAGTCAAGTTCAACTCGGAGTCTGCACTCTTACCTTTAATCTGAATTCCTTCAGCAGAACTTGAAATTCCATCCAAATCAGCCTTATTAATCAAGCCAATAAAACGGAATGCAATCGGTGTTTTATCCGATCCTTTCTGACAAGCATCTAGTATCGCCTGAAAGCCAGTAATTTTCTCCGCAGCCTTACCAGTAACCACGTCTGTTGAAACTGTCTTTGCTGTATTAGCTGTAATGTAGAGAACTTTGGCATTCGACTTTAAAGTACCATCATTATTATATGCACCGACACCATCAGAATAGTTAAAGTGAGCATAACCCTCGCGGCTATAGCTCTTAACCACTAAGTTTGAAGCTGAATTAGCTCCGTCAATCTCTGCACCATCAGCATTTACAGGAACAACTTTTATTGTGTATGTCCCTTCCTTCAAGCCAGGGACATCCGCACGGTAGTAAGAAGCATATTGACGAACGAGTTGAGCATCTATTTTCTTGTCGCCAACATATACATTATAAGAAGAAGCACCATCGAATGGTTCCCACTTCAAGTAAGCAGACTCCAACCACCCTTTTGCCTCAGTAATCTTAATGATTCCATCTTGGTTATCTACATCACCGCCCTGTCCTTGGTCAACTTTCTTTGCAAAGCTGATTTCTTTGACAGAAGCATTGTATTCATCATTACCATTACCATTCTTTGGAGCAACAACGGTCTTGTCACCTTCGAACTTTACAGATGTCAAGTCTTCCGTGTTGTAATAGTTGATATTACCACCAGTTGTAGTAACATACATCTGGTTCACCTTACTATTGCGAGAAACGGCGTTAGTAACCTTGTCATCCTCACCAGAAGCAGGAGTATCACCTCCAGCCTCTTCTACCTTGATACTGTAGATGTACATACCTGCAGATGTTGTCAACGTCACATCACCATCAGCTGTTACCGTACCCACATTAGTTACTTTATCTGTAGATGTAGCATTGAAAGAACCAGACACTGGTGTTACATTGGTAACATTCAAGCCACGCGCCTCTGAACTTTTACCAGTCACACAACTAACTGTTATTTTTTGCCCAGCCTTCAAACTAGGCACAACCAAGTCTATTTTAGCTCCATTCAACTCCAAACGAGACGACCCATAGTTCAACCTAACCTTCGCCTTACCTTCCGTTTTGTCTCCAGGAGCAGCAGCCTTGAATTTCAAGCCTTTTGCGTATGCCAATTCAGTTTCATTCGCCATTAACGCCTCATTATTCAACGCCGCCGTATAACAATAGCGATCAGAACCAAGCACCCAGTTTGCGTCTGCTGCACACAAAGCCTTGTCTGCATCACTCATTACACCAAATGTCCATGTCTGCGCCATCGCCGCACCCAAACTCATCAAGAGGAGTGCCAAACCAAATACAAGTTTCTTCACCTTATGTTCCTCCCCACTTTACTTGACAATTATTTTTTTACCATTCACAATATACACGCCTTTGCTCAAACCTTCGGTAGAAGTACCGACAAGTTGACCATTGAGGTTATACGCCATGCCTTGTAAAGACTGCTTCATCGTTTCCACCTGATTGATACCATCCGTGCCGCCATCATAAGTGAAGGCGAATCTGACAAGCGACATATCCTCTGTCTCGGAAGATCCATCGCTATAAGAAAGGGTTACCTTGTCACCATCAAAGGTGATTTCCGAAACGGTTTTATCCACAGCCTGACCATTGACAGTTACAGTCTGCTTACTATCAGCCAACATGTTGGTAGATAGCAACGCCGCCAAAACAAAAAAGTAAAATCTGTTCATTCCTTAAGTAGATTTAGTAGATTGGGTTATTGTTGATTGCTAATTGATTTTGGCACAAAGTTAGGACATTTATCTGAAATATGAAAACACATACATTACCTTTTTCACGTAAACGTTAACGTAAATTAGAAAGGAATGGATATGAAAAAAGCTGAATCCTGTTACGAAGACTCAGCTTTCTAAGAAGAAGTGGTACCACCAGGAATCGAACCGGGGACACAAGGATTTTCAGTCCTTTGCTCT
>CAVGEN010000077.1:0-22103 GCA_963628185.1 Waltera intestinalis
GCTCTAAACCAGCTGAGCTAAGCGCCCTTACTTTTCGTAAGCGGTTGCAAAGGTAGTAACTTTTTCTGGTTCCACCAAATTTTTCAGCAACTTTTTTTCATTTTTCTTTAAAAAACATATAAAAAAGGCATTTTTGAGGTTACCCGAGATGAAAAAAGACTACTTTCTTGCATTTTTACGACAAAGAAACCGCATGAATGCAAAAAGGACGTTCCACTACAGAACGCCCTTTTATATATAACAATGTGTCGTAGATTATTCTGTAATTTGAACAGTAGCACGACGGTTGAATGAAATAGGAGAAAGCTCATCAACACCACCATTAGCCTTAGTAGTGATGTTACTCTTCTCGATACCCATCTTAACGAGCTCGGCAGCAACTGTCTTTGCACGACCCTCAGAAAGTTTCTGGTTGACTGCAGGAGTACCTGTTGCGCTATCAGCATAACCATTAACGAGCAACTTAGAGTCATTTTCCTTAGCATACTTAGCAAGTGCCTGTACATTTACCAAGTCTTGCTGAGAAGCGATGTTTGTCTTGTTGATTTTGAAGAATACAGATACTGGAGCCGTAACAAACTCCTTGACAGCTGCTGGAGTCTCAGCAGGCTTCTGCTTAGCGAGCAAGTTCTTCAAACGGTTGTTCTCTGCATTGGCATCGTTCAACTTAGCATTGAGAGCATCAAGTTCTGACTGATGAAGTGCGTTGATAGCATCTACATCTGGAGTCTTCTTCCAAGTAGCCTTACCCAAGTTGAATGTCAAGCCAACCTCTGCATAAAGGTTGTTGTCATGAGAATCCCAACCACGATTCGAATCACCATAGCACCCATCTATGTCACTCTCAATACGATTCCAACCAGCCTCAAGATAGATGTTGAGCAGTTTAGAAACCTTCCAAGAAGACTGAACACCAGCACTGAGATCCATCGAGTACATGTTGTGAGTCATAGAGCGACCGACACCACCACCTACGAATGGAATTACGTTCCATACACGATTTTCGTTATAACCGAAAAGCATATTGCTCACATTGAACATAATATGCTCGTTCAAGAGCCAATATTTGTTGTCAAGCCCAGTCTGCTTCAACTGTGAATCATAAGATTCCTTACCCCAGAACCCCTGAAGCTTGGTACGCAAACCGAGACCTGGAGTAAACCACTTGCCAATAGCAAGAGACAAACCAGCGTTAGAGCGGAAGCTCTTGAGTGGACTACGGTCAAGACCCTGTCCGTGCTCTGCAGCATTGTACCAGGCATTCCAATCAGCGCCAACCTGAATAAACCAATTGCTCCAAAAAGAATTTGTCGCAACACTATACTTTTCTGTAGGAGTTGCATCCTGAGCAGTTGCCTCTTGAGCAAAGCCACCCATAGAAATACTAGCAAAAGCTAGTACAGCTAATAACTTTTTCATAACTTTATTATTTAACAATCAATATATTATTTTTCTAAAACTCAAATCACCTTTTATTCTATGGGGCAAAATTACTACTTATTTTTTAATATTTCACTTTTTTTCTGAAAAAAATTCACTTCTAGCATAAAAAATATGCTTTTTAGCGTGTTTTTACCCTTTTCTTAGCCCAAAAGGTGCTCTATTTCTTGTTGCTTGAGAATACAAAGCACATTTTTGCCATCTGGCGTATAATTGACATTGCCACAGGCAAACAAGTCGTTGACCAGGCTCTCCATCTCCTCATTGCTCAACACTTGTCCTTGAGGTATAGCTGCGTTTCTTGCCAAGGTCAATGCCAGAGACTGATGCACTTCTTCCAAAGCTGAGACTTCTTTTTCTTTTGCCGTCTCCACCATATCCCTGACCAAATCCAAAGGATTGATACCGGCCAAGCCTGTTGGTATTGCGTTGACAGCATAACTTCCTCCACCTAAATTATCCAGTTCGAACCCCATCTTGGTCATCTCTGGCAAAACCTTCTCAATTGTCACCTCGTCGGATACAGAGAACTGAAGTACCTCTGGAAACAACACCTTTTGCGAATGGCTCGTCTGATCATGCAGTTGCTGCAAGTATTTCTCATACAAGATTCTTACATGAGCCCTATGTTGGTCAATAATCATCAGTCCTGACTTGACCGCCGTCATCACATATTTTCCTTTGTATTGGTAATGTGACGGCGACTTTTCTGCCAAAATTCCACCATGCGACTCCTCTTCTGTCACCGAGCCAAAGATGTCAGGCTCCGGTTCCATCTCATCTTGGCTTTTCAGCCCTTCATACAGAACTTCCCACTGCTCATCTATCGCCGATGTTTCCTTCTTAGGGAAATTTTGACTTTGCTTAAACGGATTATAATGCGGATTAACGCTTACCTTAGGAGCCGCAGCCTTAGGAAGGACTTCCGGATTATAGATAGGAATCTCAGGCTTGTCTTCTGTATCGAAGTCTATAGTAGGCACATCATTAAACATACCAATCGACTCTTTCACCGACGCCATCAAAATCTGCCAGATAGCCTGCTCGTTCTCAAATTTTATCTCAGTCTTGGTAGGATGAATATTAACATCTATGTCGTTAGGGGTTACTTCAAAATACAAAAAATATGGCACCTGCTCTCCTTGTGGCAGCAAACGGTCGTAAGCGGCCATCACTGCCTTATTAAAATATGGATGTTTCATATAGCGTCCATTAACAAAGAAGAACTGATGAGCACCTTTCTTGCGAGCAGCCTCTGGCTTACCCACAAATCCTGAAATTTTGCACATTGTCGTCTCGACATTAACTGGTAACAAGTCCTGGTTGATGCGCTTTCCAAACACCTCGATAATACGTTGACGGAGATTGCCAGCCTTCAGGTTGAACAGTTCAGTATTATTGCTATGCAAAGTGAAATTTATCTGTGGGTTGACCAAAACTATGCGCTCAAATGTTGTCAATATATTATTCAATTCCGTAGAATTCGACTTCAAGAACTTACGACGAGCAGGTACATTGTAAAACAAATTGTTAACAGAGAATATACTACCTACGGGACACGAGCACGGCTCTTGTCCTTCAAACCGTGAACCCGACATCGCCAACTGGGTACCGATTTCCTCATCTGCCTGACGAGACTTCAGTACAACTTGCGCTACAGCAACAATAGAAGCCAATGCTTCGCCACGGAATCCATTGGTATGCAAGTTGAACAGGTCGTCAGCCGTCCGAATTTTGGACGTAGCATGCCGTTCAAAAGCCAACCTTGCATCCGTCTCCGACATTCCTTTTCCATCATCGATGACCTGTATGCTCGTCCTACCTGCATCTATGACAACCACATCAATATGTTTTGCACCTGCATCCACAGAGTTTTCCACCAGCTCCTTGACAACAGAAGCTGGACGCTGAATTACTTCTCCTGCCGCAATCTGGTTAGCGACAGAGTCTGGCAACAACTGGATGATATCACTCATGTTCTTTCGGTTTATTATTTTTTTCCTTCAGTTCATCAACTTGCCCCATTGGTTGTTCCCCCTGTTGGGATTCCTTAGAAGACAATGTTTGCAAAGGTGCGGCATGCCGCTTAATCGTTTTCAATTCATGCTCCTGTCCCTTCCCTCTCCATACAAATATATCATTTTTGTCCTTCGGGCGAATATTATCAAACCAAGCGAAATTAGTGAGCTTGCTTTTAGAAGCAGGCACCTGGGTTATCGGATAGAAAGTACCCACCGACTTGTTCGCCCAAATTTTCAGCAACTGGCGTTCTGGGCTCAGATACATACGCATCGTATCTGTCTCCATATAGTTGAGTCCGACAAGGGAACTATCCTTGTCATTTGTCAAATAATAAACGGTCTGCACATTACCAATCGACTCTCCCATGCGAGCCTGGCCATTTTCAAAATAGGATTTCATCTCCTTGGAGGAAACCTGATTGAAATGAATGCTATCAGGCATCTGGTCGATGGACAATGCCTGCCCTATGACATGTGCAAATCGAATCGTGGAGTCATTCATATATGCCTTGATGACCTCGCCCAAGAGTTGACGATTGACATTCCAGACAATAGGATCCTTATACATCGTCATACAAGAATCTTGTGAATTGAATACCAATGAGTCACAAACGGCTTGTATATCCTGGCGATAAGCACGAACTTTATGAAAAGCATGTACCTTGCGATATACAGAATCTGTATTTATATTAAAGGTATAAATCTTCATGGTGTCGGAATGTACCCACAATGTATCTTTCTGAGAATAGTCGATGGCAACAGGATTACGCGTTGCGAATCCATAGCCAGTTTTCTCGTTATATCGCAGATAATTACAAAGGAGCGAATTCCCGTTTTTCTTATCCTCATAAACGACATTGCCATATCCTTCGCTTTCGCCACCCTTTACATAAAACAAACTGTCGCCAGTAATGGTCTTGTCTTTATCTACCATCGTAGATCGTCCGTAAAGCTGAGCTTTGTCTGTCTTTGTATCATAATAGCCATCCCGGGTATTGACAACACTAGCCCCAGAAACAATTTTAGAAGGTCCTGTCATGTGAGCCATGGATTTCGGAACATCATAATACAAGGTGTCGGTAGTAACCACATCCTTGCCACTGCGCAACTTGACATTATACACGAACTTAGCTTGGCGAGTCTTGGTATAATACTCTCCCCAGTCAGACACCAAGCGGTCTTTTCCATCAATCAAAGTACCACCCTCGAAGAAGTTTGCCACATCATACAAACGGTCATAGTCAAGGCTATCCGTACGGAGCGTCTGCCGGCGATGATATAGCACTACATTGTTGCGAGCATGCATCATCTGCATCATGCCGTCGTAGTCGGCACGGTCACAAGTCATAGACAAAGTATCACCCTGTTTAAAGTGAACATGTCCGAAAGCTTTCACAGAGTTAGAATTCTGATAAAAGTAGGCACTGTCGCAAGTAAGATTCGCCCCTTGATGCAGAAAAGAAACCTTACCTTTGACAATCTGCGCATCAGGATTACTTCCGTACTTATCATACTTCAACACATCGGCATGCAATAAGTAAACCCTATCGCCCTGTGGGCGTTTAGCTTTTTTCTTTGGAGCCTGCATGGCTTGTACCAAACAAAACCCAAATAGGCATAGAATCATAACAAACCAGATTCTATGCCCGTTTTTCTTATTTTTAGGAAAGTTTTTACTTATCATTTAACCCAACCTTGATATTCAAACTTACAATCCTTATAGCGATCATTCATGCGCACATAGGTGCGTTTAATCTTATCGGCTACCCAATCATGCAACGTTTTCTCACGCTCCTTGGCTGTAACAACATCTTTCATAACTTGGAAATCCTCAGTAATTGTGGCACGATGCCCTTCTACCCTATTGAGTAACTTGATGATTGCGCAAGTAGTCTTTCCCTTGGAGTTAATCATTGTAAAAGGAGCAGAGACTCCTCCCACTTTCATCGTATCAACAACACGCGCCACCTCAGTAGGCAGGTCTTTCATTTGGAAACGTGAAGTACGAGTTCCATTCTGGGTCGTGTTGGCCATCAAGCCCTTGTTTGAGCGAGTATCTTTATCATCTGAAATGACCGTAGCAGCATCTTCGAAAGAAAATTTCTTGTTTCTTATATCCGAGCCAATAGAGTCCAGACGAGCCAAAGACTTGTCGATAGCCTCTTGAGAAACCTGTGGTTTTAGAAGGATATGACGCACCTTAATCTTATCACCTCGCTTGTCTATCAACTGAATAATATGGTATCCGAACTCAGACTCCACAATCTTAGAGATTTTCTTTGGGTCTGTCAAGTTGAAAGCCACATTTGCAAAAGCAGGATCCAACATGCCACGACCTACATAGTCCATCTCTCCACCCATACGAGCAGAGCCAGGATCCTCTGAATAGAGACGCGCCAAAGTAGCAAAAGAGGTTTCCCCCTTATTCACACGATCAGTAAACTCACGCAACTGTTCCTTCACCCGATTGGTCTCTTCCATGGATATCTTGGGCTGATTAGTCAAAATCTCCACCTCCACCTCTGTAGGAACAAACGGAATACTGTCTGTTGGCAAGTTTTTAAAATACTGACGCACCTGGGCTGGTGAAACCTTAATGTCCTTTACCAATTCCTCTTTCATCTTTTGGATAAGCTGACGATTTTTGAAATCATCATGCATGGACTGGCGCATTTGAGTCACACTCTGCTTACGATACTCCTCCAATTTTTCACGAGAGCCCGCCAAAGTTATCCAATAGTTGATTTGTTCATCAATACCAGACATAACCTCCGACTCTGATACCTCGATACTATCAATTGCAGCTTGATGCAAGAATAATTTCTGCAAAGCAATTTGCTCTGGTATCGAACAATCTGGATCCCCAGCATATTTGATACCCTCCAACTCACTTTGCATACGAGTAGCCTCAACCTCAGACTTCAAGATTGGTTCATCACCGACAACCCATATCACTTCGTCAACAATGCTTCCTTCATTTATCTTAGATTCCTCTGTTTCAACGGTTTTAGCAGTTACCGTATCAGCATCGTGCCCTAAAGTTCCACGAAGAGCCTTGTTGGCATTGGCAGTAATTCCCATCAAGAAGACCAAGACAACCAAAGCCAAGCTTATTTTTCTTCCAATATTCATGAATTTTCAATTTAGTGTTTATTCACCGTGGCCAAGACCTTTTCATCTACCACCACAGCATATTTCTTTCTCAGAGCAGCAACCCACTCTTTTTCCAATTGTTCTTGATAATCAGCAATCACCAAAGCCTTTACATCCGTATAGTCTTCAGGACCTTTCTTCAGCAACTTTCCAAAAGTTGCATCATAAGGATAATCCTTTACGGCTTGCACCGTTGTATCCTTACGGAACACCATCTTGTCAATCAACGCATTATCTCCTTTTTTGAAGATGCCTTTCTCAACACGGATTCGTATAACAGAATCATTATTAAAGGTATTGCGCAAAATCTCAGCCCATTCGCCGAATGCTTTTCCCTTGACACTATTCTGTACCGCCTTGATGTCGGAAACATCCTTTACATGATAAGCTATGCCTTTGAAACGAGGCTGTTCCCATCTATATCGCTTCTTGTTCTTGGCAAAATAGCCAGCCAATCCCTTTTCATCCTTAGAAGCCTTGTCCCACACCAACCGGTTACTAATCTCATAGAGTAAAAGACCATCATGGTATTCACGAATCAAGTACTTCAAATCAGAGTCGCTGGCAGAGAGTTCGTCAGCCCTCTGCTCAAGCAAAGTTTCTTTCTTAGTCCCTGTTGGCATAGTTTTCACCAACGAGTCCAATTTTTCATCGACAATTTTCTCCCGAATGCCTCTCGCATCAATGAAGCGATAGATATCGTTCTTCAAGGAATCGTACGGGAAGAAGTTCTGTTTCCCATTCAACTTGATGATGTGGTAACCAAACTCAGATAAGACAGGGCTACGCAACTCTCCCACCGTCATAGAATAAGCAGCATCCTCGAAAGCCTTTACCGTTTGGCCTTTTGTCACCCAAGGCAACTCGCCACCTTTCACCGCAGTACTTTTATCATCTGAATATTTTTTTGCAAGTTCCGCAAAGTCTCCACCATGACGCAACACATTATATAAAGAGTCGGCCTTAGCTTTCGCCTTAGCTTGCTCTGCCGCAGTAGCCTTTTGATTGAGCAGAATCAAGATATGCGCAGGCTTCACCATGCCGCCCGCACCATCAATACGTTCTTGTGTTTCCTTGTAAATTTTATGCGCCTCTGCATCAACATCTACAGAAGTGATAAAAGAAGGTCTCACTTGTTGATCCCTATAAGTAGCAAACTCCTTTTTAAAAGAAGCTAAAGTATCAATCTTGGCATCCAAAGCAGCCAAGACCTTCAACTTATAATTCACAAACAAATCGACATACTCCTTAACTGTCTTCTTGTCAATAACCCCATTTGAGTTGTTCTTATTATAAGAATACTCAAATTCAGAACGACTAACAGGCTGTCCATTAATCGTCATAATAGAAGGATCATTATTTTGAGCAAAAACTATGCTCCCCGAGAGGAGCATAGCTGCAACTAGCGCATAAAATTTCATAATTCAATATTTATTATTCTGGACGACTATAGTTAGGAGCCTCACTCGTAATAGTTATGTCGTGAGGGTGACTCTCCAAAACTCCCGCATTGGTAATGCGAGCAAACTTAGCATCGTGAAGTTTCTGAATTGTTGGTGCGCCACAATATCCCATACCAGAGCGCAAGCCACCAATCAACTGATAAATAACTTCCTGCACAGTTCCCTTGTAAGGCACACGACCAGCGATACCCTCTGGAACCAACTTCTTGACATCCTTGGTATCACTCTGGAAGTAGCGGTCCTTGGAACCATTCTTCTGTTCCATAGCCTCCAAAGAACCCATACCACGATAGCTCTTAAACTTACGACCATTGAATATAATGGTATCGCCAGGACTTTCCTCTGTACCAGCTACCAAAGAACCAATCATCACACAGCTACCACCAGCAGCCAAAGCCTTGACTACATCACCCGAATAGCGAAGACCACCATCGGCAATCAAAGGCACACCTGTTCCCTCCAAGGCAGAATACACATCATAAACTGCGCTCAACTGAGGAACACCGACACCGGCAACGACACGAGTAGTACAGATAGAACCAGGACCGATACCTACCTTCACACCATCTGCGCCATTCTCAACCAAATACTTAGCAGCAGCACCTGTAGCAACATTGCCAACGACAACGTCAACATTTGGGAATGCAGCCTTTACCTCATGCAATTTATCAACAACACCCTTAGAGTGCCCATGGGCAGTATCGATAACGATAGCATCGGCACCTGCCTCAACCAAAGCCTTGGCACGATCCAACGTATCAACAGTAACACCGACACCAGCAGCCACACGAAGGCGACCCTTTTCATCCTTACAAGCCATTGGCTTATCCTTAGCCTTAGTAATGTCCTTGTAAGTAATCAAACCTACCAAATGATTAGCGTTGTCAACCACTGGCAGTTTCTCGATTTTATTCTTCTGAAGAATTTGAGCAGCAGCAGTCAAATCGGTTTGTTGGTGAGTTGTGACAAGATTCTCGCAGGTCATAACCTCATCGATTTTCTTATCCAAGCGACGCTCGAATCGTAGGTCACGATTGGTCACAATACCAACCAAATGATTCTCCTCATCGACCACAGGAATACCACCGATATGATAATCGTGCATCATATCGAGAGCATCCTTAACAGTACTTCCACGACGAATGGTAACAGGATCATAAATCATACCATTTTCCGCACGTTTCACAATGGCAACCTGACGAGCTTGCTCCTCAATAGTCATATTCTTGTGAATCACACCGATACCACCTTCACGAGCGATTGCTATCGCCATGGAAGCCTCCGTAACCGTGTCCATTGCAGCTGTGACAAATGGCACATTCAACTCGATATTACGAGAGAATTTGGTTTTCAACTCTACCTCTTTAGGCAACACCTCTGAATAAGCAGGGATAAGAAGGACGTCATCGTAAGTAAGACCGTCCATTACAATTTTATCTGCAACAAATGATGACATATTGTAACCTTTTAAAAATTTATTGCGTGCAAATTTAGCAATAATATTTCAGATAATCCACGCTTTTTACGATTTTCTCACCTTATTAAAGGTATTTAACGTGATTAGTTGGCTTGTTCCGACAAGAACTTGATTCTGACGAGTCTGATTTCATCCTCCGAATAATCCTTGCCCAACTCATCCAGAGCTATTTCCAAGTCATCTGTCTCACTCTCCATGAAGTAATCATAGATATCATCGACATGGTCATCATCCATCACTTCTTCTATGAAATAATCGATGTTCAACTTGGTGCCACTATACACAATTGCGTCTATTTCATCCAACAAATCCTCAAAGTCCAGTCCCTTTGCCTCAGCCAAGTCATCAAGAGCTATCTGCCTATCTATGCTCTGTATAATGCTAACCTTGAGCATAGACTTCTTTGCGACTGTTCTCACACGCAGCTCTTCAGAGCGTTCGATTTCGTTTTCCTCGCAATACTTCTTGATTAATTCGCAGAAATCTTTGCCAAAACGTTTCGCCTTACCAGCTCCCACACCTTGTATGTTCTGCAATTCCTGTATATTGACAGGGTACATGGTCGCCATTTGCTCCAACGAAACATCCTGGAATATTACATAAGGAGGCAACTTGTGCTTTTTAGCAAAACTCTTGCGCAAATCTTTCAGCATGGAATAAAGCTGAGGGTCCAAAGCCCCATTGCCTCCATCATGATTAGATTCGTCATCATAGTCTTCCTTAAATTCACGATCCTCAACAATCATGAAAGACTCAGGATTTTTGATAAAGCGTTTACCTGCCACCGTCAACTTCAACAATCCATAATTCTCGACATCCTTTCTTAGGTAACCCGAAAGCAACGCTTGGCGAACAATAGGATTCCATAATTTGTTATCCATGTCTTCACCTGCCCCGAATTCTTCCAATTCATGATGCTTGTGAGAAACAATATCGTCTGTCCCCCGACCTTTGACAAAATCTATAATATACTCTTGTCTGAAGTTTTCCTTTACGGCCGCAACTGCTTTCAGCACAACTACCAAGGCATCCTTTGCCTCAATCTTGGTCTTTGGGTGCAAGCAGTTGTCGCAATTATGACAGTTCTCCTCTTGATATTCCTCACCAAAATAATGAAGCAACATCTTACGGCGACAAACAGAAGACTCCGCATAAGCCGCAGTTTCCTGTAGCAACTGCCTACCAATGTCTTGTTCGGCCACAGGTTTGTTTTCCATGAATTTCTCCAGTTTCTTCAAATCCTTTCGAGCATAGAAAGCAATACAGATACCTTCTCCGCCGTCACGACCTGCACGTCCTGTCTCTTGATAGTAGCCTTCCAAACTCTTAGGAATATCATAGTGGATGACAAAACGCACATCTGGCTTGTCGATTCCCATACCAAAGGCAATCGTTGCCACAATCACGTCAATCTTCTCCATC
This sequence comes from Waltera intestinalis, assembly GCA_963628185.1. Taxonomy (GTDB): domain Bacteria; phylum Bacteroidota; class Bacteroidia; order Bacteroidales; family Bacteroidaceae; genus Prevotella. The sequence goes on from CAVGEN010000077.1 coordinate 10,977, forward strand.
AAGAAATCGTCCTGTGTCTGCGAGCGTGTCGCTGAATCCAAGCCTGCATGATATGGTGCAGCCTTGATTTCATTAGCTCTCAACACCTCCGCCAATTCTTCCACCTTCTTGCGAGAAAGACAATAGATGATACCACTTTTACCAGAGTGTTGGCGAATAAACATGATGATCTGCTTATCGACATCCTTCATCTTTGGTCTCACCTCGTAATAAAGGTTTGCACGGTTGAAAGAACTCTTGAACTCCTTGGCTTCCAATATGCCCAAGCTCTTCTTAATGTCGGTACGTACCTTGTCTGTCGCTGTAGCGGTAAGAGCGATGACTGGAGCCTGCCCTATTTCATTTATAATAGGTCGAATACGACGATACTCAGGGCGGAAGTCATGTCCCCATTCCGAAATACAATGAGCTTCGTCTATAGCATAAAAAGAAATCTTAATGGTCTTCAAAAAATCAACATTATCTTGTTTTGTCAAAGACTCCGGAGCCACATACAGCAATTTCGTCTTACCCGACAGGATATCTTCCTTCACCTTTTCGATAGCCGACTTATTAAGGGAAGAATTCAAGTAATGGGCCACGCCATCGTCTTCACTGAGTCCATTGATGACATCCACTTGATTTTTCATCAAAGCTATCAATGGAGAGACTACGATGGCCGTGCCTTCCATTATCAGAGAAGGCAACTGATAGCACAAGCTCTTGCCACCTCCCGTAGGCATCAGCACAAAAGTATCGTTTCCTTCCATTAGGTTTCTGATAATAGACTCCTGGTCGCCCTTGAACTTATCAAAACCGAAATAGTGTTTTAGCTGCTCCGTAAGATTAACTTGTTCTGTCATATTCAACTTATCTTTTAATTCCAATTATGTTTTAAAGGTATTGAACCAAATGGAGGCAATCCCCCCATTTGATTTGCTAAACTACGCAGTTTCCAACTTTTGCAAGTGAGCTTTGTCCAACTGTGCCTTGGCGTATTCCAATGTAACCGTAAAACGGTCTATCTTCTTAGATGGAATCTCGAACATCGTGTCCATCATGATAGCCTCCACAATAGAGCGAAGTCCACGAGCACCCAACTTATATTCCACAGCCTTGTCAACAATACAATCCAAAGCAGCGTCCTCAAACTCAAGTTTGATGCCATCCATTTCCAACAACTTTATATATTGTTTTACAATGGAGTTCTTGGGTTCTACCAAGATCTTTCTCAAGGCCTCTCTGTCCAAAGGATTCAAATAAGTCAGCACAGGCAAACGACCGATGATCTCAGGAATCAAGCCAAAAGACTTCAAATCCTGCGGCAAGATGTATTTCATCAAGTCGCCTTTATCTATATTCCTTACATTCTGTACAGAATTGTAACCTACGACATGCGTGTTCAATCGTTGAGCTATTTTACGTTCGATGCCATCAAAGGCACCGCCGCAAATAAACAGGATATTCCTGGTATCGACATGGATGTAGTCTTGGTCAGGATGTTTACGACCGCCCTTTGGTGGAACATTGACCATCGTTCCCTCCAGCAACTTCAGCATACCTTGCTGCACACCTTCTCCGCTGACATCACGAGTGATAGAAGGATTGTCACTCTTACGAGCGATTTTATCGATCTCGTCTATGAAGACTATCCCTCTCTCTGCTGCCGCCACATTGTAATCAGCCACCTGAAGCAAACGGGTCAAGATGCTCTCCACATCCTCGCCCACATATCCAGCCTCGGTAAACACAGTAGCATCAACAATCGTAAATGGGACCTTCAGCATTTTGGCAATGGTACGAGCGAGCAAAGTTTTACCTGTGCCAGTACTTCCAACCATGATGATATTACTCTTCTCTATCTCGACACCATCATCACTTCTCTGCTGTTGCAAACGCTTATAGTGGTTATAGACAGCAACAGACAGATAACGCTTTGCCTCATCTTGACCAATGATATATTCATCAAGATACTTTTTAATATCCATAGGCTTTGGTAGTTTTTCCAACTCAAGCGCATCACCAGCAGCAGGCTCAGACTTCTTCAATATTCCTGAAGACTGTACTATATCCCACGCCTGCTTAGCGCACTCCTCACAGATAAAGCCATTAAATCCTGTTATGAGGAGTTTCACTTGCGCCTCGGTTCTTCCACAAAAGCTACATACTTTCTTCGGCATACCTTATTTATTATTTACGTACTAATACGGAATCTATCATACCATACTCCTTAGCCTCATCAGCTGTCATCCAATAGTTTCGGTCACTGTCTGCCCAAACCTTCTCGTATGGAGTATGAGAATGATTAGAAATGATTGTATATAATTCTTTCTTAAACTTCTGGATTTCCTTTGCTTCAATCTCGATGTCGGAAGCCTGACCTTGCACTCCGCCCAATGGCTGGTGTATCATGACACGGCTGTGTGGTAAAGCCGAACGCTTTCCTTCTTGACCTGCCACCAAAAGCACGGCTCCCATTGACGCAGCCATACCCGTACAGATTGTTGCGACATCGCTTGAAATAAACTGCATGGTATCATAGATGCCCAAACCTGCGGTCACGCTACCACCAGGACTATTGATATAGATGGAAATATCTTTTCCACTATCCACAGAATCCAAATAAAGCAACTGAGCCTGCAAAGTGTTGGCCGTGTAATCGTCAATCTCTGTTCCCAAGAATATGATACGGTCCATCATCAAACGAGAGAAGACATCCATCTGCGTCACATTAAGCAGGCGCTCTTCCAGGATATATGGGTTCAAATACTGAGCCTGCGACTTCAAGTTCATACTTCTAGTCTGCGACTTGATAACGTCATCAAGCACCATGCCATTCATACCAAGATGCTTGGTTGCATACTTTCTAAAATCATTCATATTTTTAAGTTGTTTTTATTCAAAAATACATACGAAAATCGAGGTTATCGACCTCTATCTCTCGTTCCGTGGAACAAAGATAATAAAAAAAGTCGATAACCTCGAAATAAATATGATATTTTTTCAAAAAAAATATTATTCTTGCATCATCTTGTTGAAATCCTCAACAGAAATCTCCTTTTCGTTCAACTTTACAACCGTCTTCAATGTTGCTGACAACTTACGGTCGATAGAGCGTTCTACAAGCGCATCTGTTGACTCACGCTTCTTGAGGATTTCATTAGCATAGTTCTCAATATACTCCTCTGGAATATTGGTCATACCATACTGAGCGAACTGCGCACGAGCTACCTCCTTGGCTGTCTCCTTGATATCCTCATCATTAACCTTGATGTCTTGAGCCTTGATCAACTGCTCCTTAATCAAGTGCCAAGTCAGCTCATTGATGCTCTGCTCATAATTCTTCTCTACGAACTCCTCGCCCTTGTCCTTGTTGTTTGCCAACATGATACGCTTCATCAAAGCGTCTGGGTACTCCAACTTGCCTACCTTCTTCTCGCAGTGCTCACGAACATCGATAAGGAATTTATAGTCTGAGTCGTTAACCAACTGCTCCTGCAGACCTTCTGCAATCTTTGCACGGAAAGCAGCCTCATCCTTCACATCTGTATCCTCACCGAACACCTGCTTGAAGAGTTCTTCGTTGACCTCATGCTTCTTGAAACGACTGATTTCTGTAATCTGATAGCTGAATTCAGACTCCAAGTCCTTTACAGCCTCACGCTCAATCTTCAAGAGTGAAGAAATCTCAGTTTCGTTGTCAGGATAAGCCTTCTTAGGGTTGAAAGTGACGATATCACCAACCTTTGCGCCATCGAAGAGGTTCTTCTGCTCCTCTACCTTGATGTAGCTAGGCATCATGACTGCACCCTCCACAGTGATGCCGCCTTCCTTGGTGTTGCCATTCTCATCAAGCTCACGCAAATCACCCTTCAACATATCAGTTCCCTCGTATGCCTCAGCCTTCTCATAGCTACCAGAACGAGAAGCATACATATCAACCTGCTGGTCAAGAATCTTATCGTCAACTTTGATATTGTAGTAATCTACCTTGTCACGACCTGAGAGAGTAACCTTGATCTCTGGTGCAACAGCGATATCAAACATAAATGTATAAGGACCATCCTTCTCGATATCTACAGGCTCCTGCTTCTCTGATTGGAGAGGCTCGCCGAGCATCTGGATCTTGTTGTCCTGTACATACTTGTAAAGCTGCTGCCCTAAAAATTTGTTGACAACATCCATTTTTACAGATGCACCAAACTGACGCTTAATCATACCCATAGGAGCCTGACCTGGACGGAAACCAGGAACGTTAGCTTTCTTACGATAATCCTTCAATGTCTTCTCGACATCATTCTTGTAATCCTCCTCTTCGACAACGAGGGTCAAAAGACCGTTAATCTTGTCAGGATTTTCAAATGAAATTTTCATCTTGATGTATTGTTTTTATATTATTAATTATTTTTCTTGCACAATTGGCTTGCAAATTTACGCATATTTCATGAATATACCTAATATATAAGAGAAAAATTTGTTTTTTTAACCATCTTCCTCTGCTTCTTTGGCTCTTTTTTGCTCATCTATGAGCTGAAAGTCCTTCTTTCTAAGTACAAAACTATTACTCAGATACTTCTCGCGAACCACCTTGTTGGATGCAAGCTCCTCGGGTTTTCCCTGAAAAAGAATCTTTCCCTCAAAGAGCAAATAGGCACGGTCGGTAATCGTCAATGTCTCTTGCACATTGTGGTCTGTTATCAAAATTCCGATATTGCGATACTTCAGTCGCCAAACGATATGCTGGATATCTTCTACGGCAATAGGATCGACTCCTGCAAACGGCTCGTCGAGCATAATGAACTTCGGGTCTATCGCCAAACAACGGGCAATCTCCGTACGACGACGCTCACCACCCGACAACTGGTCTCCCTTGTTCTTGCGCACTTTATTCAGACGAAACTCATTGATAAGACTCTCCAACTTCTCCAATTGGTAGCTACGCGGCTTTCCCGTCATCTCCAAGACCGATAAAATATTGTCCTCCACGGTCATCTTGCGAAAAACGCTCGCCTCCTGTGGCAAATAGCCTATACCTGCACGAGCACGTTTATACACGGGGTAAGAAGTTATATCCTTGTCGCCCAAATAAACATGTCCCTCATTAGGAACGACCAAACCAGTAGTCATATAGAAAGATGTGGTTTTACCTGCGCCATTCGGCCCAAGCAAACCTACGATTTCACCTTGTTTTACATTTATCGTCACACCATTAGCAACTGTACGCTTACCATAACGCTTGACTAAACCTTCCGTTCGCAAGACCAGCCCTTCGCCTCCCACAGGTTGCTGTTGAATATTGATATTTTCATCCATAATTAGCTAATTTGGAGCAAAGGCAATAGCTTGCCATTGCAATTTTGGTGCAAAAATACTAAAAAACACGCAAATATCACTATAAAATTAAAAAACTATTCATAATATTGCAGTTTTTTAGAGGATTTTGGTTACTTTTGCACCACCAAATTGTATTTATTAGCATGTTAATATCCAAATGGCTTACCACCTTCGGTAAATATCTTATATTGATGGGCCGCTCTTTTTCGCGCCCAGAACGTATGCGCATGTTCTTCAAGCAATATGTGAAGGAGATGTCACAGCTCGGTGTCGATTCCATTGGCATTGTCCTATTGATTTCATTTTTCATCGGTGCCGTTATCTGCATCCAGATGAAGTTGAACATCCAAAGTCCGTGGATGCCTAGATGGGTTTCCGGCTATACGACACGTGAAATCATGTTGCTGGAGTTCTCTTCCAGCATCATGTGTCTGATTCTTGCAGGAAAAGTAGGGTCCAACATTGCATCCGAACTAGGCACCATGCGAGTTACCCAGCAAATTGACGCCCTCGACATCATGGGTGTCAACTCAGCTTGCTACCTGGTGCTCCCCAAGATTCTAGGGTTAGTCACCATCATGCCTTTTCTCGTGATTTTTAGTTCTGCGATGGGTATCGTAGGTGCTTATGGAACTGCTTATGTCGGACACATCCTCCCACCAGACGACTTGACACTGGGATTGCAGCACTCCTTTAACCAATGGTTTGTATGGATGAGTATCATCAAGAGCCTGTTCTTTGCATTTATCATCTCCAGTGTTTCCTCCTTTTTCGGATACACTGTAGAAGGTGGTTCCGTAGAAGTCGGAAAGTCTTCCACGGATGCAGTTGTATGCTCCAGCGTTCTCATTCTTTTCTCCGATGTTTTCCTCACCCAATTACTTTCTTAAACGATGATAGAAGTTAAAAACTTAACAAAGTCTTTCGACGACAAGACGGTTCTCGACCATATCAACATGGTTTTCGAGACAGGAAAGACCAACTTGATTATAGGTCAAAGCGGTTCGGGAAAAACTGTTTTGATGAAAAACCTAGTAGGACTGCTTGACCCTACAAGTGGCGAGGTGCTTTATGATGGACGTGACTTTGTGCGGATGACCAAGAAAGAGAAAGTGCTCATGAGACGCGAGATGGGCATGATTTTCCAAAGTGCGGCTCTTTTCGACTCTCTCCCCGTGTTGGAGAACGTAATGTTCCCGCTCGACATGTTCTCCAGCATGAACTATAAGGAACGAGTGAAGCGAGCACAGGATTGCCTGGACCGGGTCAACTTGATTGACGCACAGAAAAAGTTTCCTGGCGAAATTTCGGGTGGTATGCAGAAACGTGTTGCCATAGCCCGTGCCATTGTCATGAACCCAAAGTATCTCTTTTGCGACGAGCCCAACTCTGGACTCGACCCAAAGACATCCTTGGTCATTGACGAATTGCTGTCAGGCATTACCAAGGATTATAACATGACCACCATCATCAACACCCATGACATGAACTCCGTGATGGGCATCGGCGAAAATATATGTTTCATCTACAAAGGCCACAAGGAATGGCAAGGCAACAAAGACCAAGTCATCTCCTCCACCAATGAGAAACTCAACGACCTCGTCTTTGCCTCCGACCTTTTCCGCAAGGTCAAGGAAGTGGAAATGGAAGAAGAAAAAGCCAAACAAAAATAGCATACAAAAAACTCGCAACCGTTATCGATTGCGAGTTTTTTGTATGATTGACTATCTCATTTTCCACTCACTATTCACTTCCACCATAGGAACTACAATCTGCTCCTTAGTACTATCGGCATATACCACCAGCAAGAACACATCAGCGATATGATGAGCCGTGTCTGCCTTTGCATTGATCACGTCCACCCTTGCCATTCCCTTATGCTCAGCCTGCTGCTGTTCCACAAACATCTGCGCATTGAGCAAAAGTTGTTTCTGGTAACTATCGGGCAAGCGATAAGGCTGGTTATAACCGGCAACATACTCCTGATATTTACCTTCCAACAGCAAGTCGTAATAGCCTTTGGCAGCGATACCAGCAAAATAGCCAGGGTCAGGCCTCTCCTCCTTACAGGAAGAAAATCCCAACCCCATACTTAATATCATAAAAAACAACAGTTTTTTCATCTCTAAAAACACTATTGAATTCTTCACCTTTTATTCGTCGCTCTTACCTCAAAACTACTTCTGACGGATGAAGATATTGATAGGACATCCATGGAGCGACCAATTTTCACGAATCTTATTCTCCAAGAAACGACGATAGTTCTCCTTGACATACTGTGGCAAGTTGGCATAGAACACAAATGACGGAATCGTCGTGTTAGGCAACTGCGTACAATACTTAATCTTGATGTATTTGCCCTTGATGCTCTGTGGAGGATAAGCCTCGATAATCGGAAGCATGACCTCATTGAGCTTGGACGTTCCGATATGTGCCTTGCGGTTCTGATATACCTGCTTAGCCGTTTCCAAGACCTTGAAGATACGTTGCTTGGTCAGAGCCGAAGCGAAGATGATTGGGAAATCCACGAATGGAGCCATACGATTACGGATAGCCGCCTCGAAGGTATCGATGACCTTTTGATTCTTGTCTTCCACCAAATCCCATTTATTCACAACAACCACCAAACTCTTGTTGTTCTTCTGTATCAACTGGAAGATGTTCATGTCTTGCGTCTCAATACCACGGGTGGCATCCAACATCAAGATACACACATCACTGTTCTCTATGGCACGGATTGATCGCATCACGGAATAGAACTCCAAATCCTCGCTCACCTTATTCTTACGACGGATACCTGCGGTATCTACCAAATAGAAATCAAAGCCAAACTTATCATATCGGGTATAAATACTATCACGAGTTGTACCAGCTATCTCGGTCACGATATTACGATCCTCGCCAATAAAGGCGTTGATGATGCTGCTCTTGCCAGCATTTGGACGCCCCACGACTGCAAAACGAGGTATATCCTCCTCGATACTTTCCTCAGGATTATCCTGCAGTTTGTCCAATATCATGTCGAGCAAATCACCCGTACCACCACCCGTAGCAGCACTAATGCACTGAGGGTCGCCCAAGCCCAACTTATAGAACTCGGCAGCCTCGTAATATTCTGCGCTGTTATCCACCTTGTTTGCCACAAGGATGACAGGCAACTTGGCACGACGAAGAATCAAAGCCACATCCTCGTCCCAATCGGTCAAACCTGTGTTCACATCCACCAAGAAGAGCACCAAGTCGGCCTCCTCTGTAGCCACCAACACTTGTTTGCGGATAGCATCCTCAAAGATATCATCTGATTTTACGACCCAACCACCTGTATCTACAACAGAAAACTCTCTGCCATTCCAACTGCACTTGCCATACTGACGGTCTCGTGTAGTACCCGCAGTATCACTCACGATGGCACGGCGAGATTGAGTCAAACGATTGAATAAAGTAGATTTACCCACATTAGGGCGACCTACGATTGCTACTAAATTTGCCATATTGCTTAGTCATATTCCTCCTTCCTCAAGGAGGTTTCTAGGATGTGGTCTCTGCATCCAAGTTAATAATTTGCCGAAGCTGACCATGCTCCAGCCCTCGCCAACGTGGCGAGAGTCACTCCCTCTCTTACATTCAGGGAGCTGTTTTTGATTTATCTATTATTCAGGGTTATACCCGAAGGCATCCAACTCTTTCTGTGAGCTGCGCCAATCTTTATCTACCTTGACAAAAGTCTCCAGGAATATCTTCTTGTTGAAGAATTTCTCCAATGCCTTTCTACTCTCGGTGTTCACCTTCTTCAGGGCTACCCCTTGGTGTCCGATGATAATTCCCTTCTGCGAATCACGCTCCACATAAATGACGGCATTGATGTGAATCTTCCTTTCATCTTCCTTGAAACGCTCCACCCTTACTTCCACCGAATAAGGAATCTCCTTGTCATAGTAGAGCAATATCTTCTCTCTGATTATCTCAGATACAAAGAAACGAGCAGGCTTGTCTGTCAACTGGTCTTTGTCGAAGAATGCAGGCGACTCTGGCAAAAGTTCCTTGATGCGCTTCAACAGCATGTCGGTGCCGAATTTATTCTTTGCAGAAATAGGCAGAATCTCTGCGTTAGGCAACAAGGAATGCCATTTTTCCACAATATCCCCCAACTTAGCCTGGTCGCTCTCGTCTATCTTATTGATAAGCAGCAATACAGGGATTGACATTTTCTTCACCTTGTCCAAGAAATCAATATTTTTCTCTGGATTCTCCACTACATCAGTCACATACAGCAAGATGTCAGCATCAGCCAAGGCACTCTCAGAGAAAGCCAACATCATCTCTTGCATCTTGTAATTAGGCTTCAAGACACCAGGAGTATCAGAAAACACGATTTGCATATCATCAGTATTGACGATACCCATGATACGATGCCGAGTGGTCTGAGCCTTGAAGGTAGCGATGCTGATACGCTCCCCCACCAATTGGTTCATCAAAGTACTCTTCCCTACATTCGGATTTCCCACAATGTTGACAAAACCAGCCTTATGCATAATACGTTTGATTTTAAGCTAAAAAAACGCATCCCTTATGAGAAATAAGAAAGATGCGTTTCTTTATAGTTGATGTTTTGATATTTTTTATTTTCCGTAAGCAGCGCCATCGTATGCCCACTTGTAGAAAGAAGCACCATGGACAAAACCTGCGCCAAATGCAGTAAAGATGACATTGTCACCTTTCTTCAACTTACTTTCTGCGTCCCACAAAGCCAAAGGAATTGTGGCCGCACTAGTATTTCCATAATGGTCGATGTTGACTACCACCTTATCCAAAGGAATGCCAGCACGTTTGGTAACAGCCTCTATAATACGAAGGTTCGCCTCATGAGGAATCACCCAATTCACGTCATCCGCAGTCAGATTGTTCATCTCCAGAATCTTCATTACATCATCGCTCATATCAGTTACGGCATAGCGGAATACGGTACGACCTTCCTGATAAAGATAGTGCATACGATGATCTACCGTGAAGTGAGATGGAGGACAAACAGAACCACCAGCCTTCATATGAAGGAATGGCAAGCCCTTTCCGTCTGTGCGAAGGAATGAATTCTGAACACCTACGTTCTCTTCCTCTGTTGCCTCTACGAGCACTGCGCCAGCTCCGTCGCCGAAGAGTACGCAAGTGGCACGGTCTGTATAATCCACCAAGGAGGACATCTTATCTGCGCCGATAACGATGATCTTCTTATAGCGTCCACTCTGAATCATGCTTGCAGCAACATCGAGTGAATACAAGAAACCGCAGCAAGCTGCCGAGAAGTCAAATGCAAACGCATTCTTCAAGCCAAGCTTGCCGAGGACAATAGATGCTGTCGAAGGGAACTTATAGTCAGGTGTAGTTGTTGTAACGATAAGCGCATCGATGGTGTCAGGATCGACACCCGTCTTCTGTATCAACTGCTTGGCAGCCTTACGTGCCAAGTAGCTTGTGCCCAAGCCTTCCTCGGTAAGGATACGACGCTCCTTGATTCCGACACGGGTAGTTATCCACTCATCGTTTGTGTCAACCATGCGAGACAACTCCTCGTTATTGAGGATATAGTCAGGCACGTATCCACCTACACCTGTTATAACAGCATTAATTTTACCCATTATTCAGCTGCTTCCTTTACAATTGCAACCTTGCCTCTGTAATAACCGCAAGTAGGGCAAACTGTGTGGTAAACATAGTATGCACCACAATTAGGGCAAACTGCCAATGTTGGAGCTACTGCCTTGTCATGAGTTCTTCTCTTAAGTGTACGTGTCTTTGACTGTCTTCTTTTAGGATGTG
>CAVGEN010000078.1:0-33700 GCA_963628185.1 Waltera intestinalis
TATTGTATGCCCCACACAAGCGGCAAACATTTTCGTAGACTAATAGCTTTAAAAGATGACAGATAGGGTAAAATGGTGACAGATAAATGTCCATTTATTTTATCTACCACCCTCGCAAACACCGATAAACACTGACATTTCAAGCGATTTGGTGACAGATGTAGGATAATTTGGCAAAAACTTTTTTACTTCCATTATTGAGTCCACTTTTTCAAATGGACTCAATAATGGAAAACAAAATATCATCTATATTCAAACAAACGATTCTTGAAATCCTTTTTCGTCACAAGTCTCCTACCATAGAGCTTTTTCTCACGAATTTTCTCTAAAGTAAAGTTCCTTGCAACATTCCATTGGATTGTATATATATAGAACGTGTCACTATTTATTGGCCAGAAACCTCCGGACTTTGTTTCAGGTGCAACACAATAGAAATTAAAGATTACAACTTTTTTCCCACAGATATATACAGAAGTTGTATCCATAGAAATTAGTCCAATTGTATCTCTAGAATGTAGATTCCAATACATATCATTATTTAATGTATCTGACTCACTTAAATCAATTAGCAAGGTATCTTTTGTGCAATTTTTGACACTATAGCCTAAAGGTTTTGAGTCTAAAACACAAGAGCCCAAAAAGAATGATTGAAAAAAGGCCAACAGCGAAACGACTCTTAATCTATTTATATTCATATCTTATCAGTTCTTTATCAACATGTATTGTTACATTCCAAACTTAGACCACATAAGTTCTTTGCTAATATTAACCGCAGGAAAATATCTAAGAAATGCAGCCTTTGTCAGTCTATCCACCCCATGCCAAGTTACTCCAAAATATTGTTTTGACAGATAGTTCGCCCAACTTTCCGTCCAAAAAACGTCATGTGGAACTTTATTGTATGGAGATATACCACACATATTCAAGAAACTTTCCTTTGCTATAACTTGATAATATTTACTTGCACCAACTATTCTATATTGGAGAACATGTCCAAATTCATGTTGCATCAGTGCTCGTCCATTTTCAGAAGCGCCAGTAAAGACCCCTTTACCGACGCATATGCCTCGATCAGGAAAAGTCACGCCACTGTAACCTCCTTGTTCAGAGTACGTTCCCAACATTGGGCTTTCAAAAACATGTTGTCCTTCATAATCTCCGACATATCTTCCCGTAATATCACCCAGCTTGGGACTTGAAGACTTACAACCAGAACAAGAGTATGCACCATTCAAGTCGAACTTTGCATTTCCTGTCCAAAAATTTGTACCTTTTCCTAAAGCACTAAAACCGCCAATCAGGCCACCAGTAACTCCGCCAGACAACGCATCTGCACCTCCAGTAGTCAATCCTGACAACAAGCCATTGCCAAAGCTGCTTCCTCCTACCCATGCATTTCCTGCACCAGCAAGAAATCCACCAGCAAAACCAGAACTTGCACCAGTCACGGCACCAGCAACAAAACCTGTCGAAGAAACGCCATTAGCCAATCCTGCAGCTCCAGCCCAAAAGCTACCTCCTGCCATAGAGACATTCATACCCGAAGCGACACCAGCGCCAACTGCTCCTGCGACTGCACCAGTAACAAAATAGCCAAGACCCTTTGCATTGAATTGAAAACCAGTCGAAGCCCAATTCATGATTCCACCTATAACACCACCTATGACCAAATTCCAAAATTCTCCACTTGGATCCGTATATTTTAATGGATTGTTCAAGCAATAACTATAGCGATTAAAACTTTGGCTATTATCTGGCATTTGGACATAATTGTCTGGACTCAAAAAACGAGCGAGCACAGGGTCATACAAGCGGCCATTCATGTTGATAATGTCGAAATCATTCAACATCTCATGACCACAATAGCCACGACACAAGCCTATCTCGTTTTTCGTGACAGTCTGCTTGCCCCAAGCATCATAAGAAGCTTCATACACGGGGTTCTCATCTGTATCATAAGCTTTGACGATACTACCCAAATTGTCCTTCACCAAGAAATAGCACTTAAAATCCCCACCATCGTCTCGAACGTAAATGGAGTGGTCGCCTAGATAATAAATCTCATGAGTTCCTGCTGCATCTGTTGTTTTCTCATAATCATCAAAGTATATTCGAGTACTTGTCACCTGATTATTACGAGACAAAGTTGAAATCCAACGTTCTTGGCCTGGGCCATACTCCACCTCTAAAGACTGCAAGGTGTTGCCGTCTTCTATGCGTTCCACCTTCCCCAAGTCATTGAAAGTGGTAATCAAACTTGCACGAGGTATCAAGCCTATTGGGTTTTCTACATTCATCACAGCATGAGGTTTTTGTCCATATTCATAATTACCAACGTTGGTTTTATACAAAATATTGCCATCCGCTGAATATTTAACATCCATTATCGTGGAATCACCTTGGGAAACAGAGACGAGTCTGTCCAACTTGTCGTAATCAAAAGTTTCCTTTTCGAGGCACATGCCTGTACGAGACGTCAGGTTGTCGGTATTGATATCATAAGACAAGTCCATGTCGAAGAGTTCCGCACCTGTCAACGGATTTTTGACATTTATATTGGAGAGTTTACCATGCTCGTCCAAGGTGGACGCATAAAGCATTTTACCGTCGTTTACGGTTACTTTTTGTACACGTCCATCATCATTTGCCAAAAAATATACAACGTCCCAATTAGTCATGATTCTTCTCAACGAACCTGCCTCATAGTCATAATACACAACCAACCCGCCAGGATATGTTTTTGACGACAACCTATTGGATGAGTCGTAGGTATAATTGTACTCATAAGAGCCCTTACCGCCTATCGTTCTCCTCTTGGTTACCATTCTGCCATATTCATCATACTCGTAGGATTCCTCTTTATCACCTTGCATGATGCTTTTTAGTTGCATACGATCGGAGCTATCACCATATTGATAAGTCGTAACGATGCCACTGACATCAGTAGATGCCAAGCGACCGAGCTCGTCATAAGCGTAATTAGCAACCACACCTCTTGCATCTGTAGTAGATAGAATTTTATCGTCCGCCGTATATTCAGACTGTATGGTTCCTGCGTTGGGTTCGTCCAACCGTAGTCTATTGCCAACATCATCATAGTTCATTTTTATGGAGACATTTCCAACACTTACCTCACCAGGCTTTCCTACTGATTTATAGGTAAAAGTGACCTTGTTCAAAGGATCTTCTATATATTCGAGATTTCCCCAGGCATCCCAGAACTTCGTATACGATTGTCCTGCAATCTGAGTCGTCACAGATTTTGGGCCATAAGAATAGGATATATTCTTTGAATTGTTTATTTCAGAAACTACCCTACCTCTTGCATCATAGTTTTTTGTGTCCTTGATGCAATTTTCTCCTTTCTCTTGTTTTTCCTCTATCAAGAGCCCCTTACTATCATAACTGTAGGTCATTTTGAATGGAGTACCCAAAAGACCCAAGTAGCTACTCTCCACAGTTCTTCTCTGGCTATCATACCAAGTTGTAACCGCTGGCATGTCAGTTTCTTCTTCAACCACAGCATACCTTCGCTCTTTTGAGTCACCCCATTTTTTTGTTATCGTCTTGATTGTGCCCGTTGGTGTTTCTGTACGTATCACATCACCCCAATTGTCCAAGGTATAAGTTGTTACCAAAGGGTGTCTCTCATTCGTCAAATCTGTTTGAGAAGTAATGTTGCCCCAAGTATCCACCGTATAGCATGTCGTTGTAAAAGAAGGAACACAATACTCCTTTACCAAAAACCTACCTGTTGCATCATATTCATATTTGTTTTGCACAGTGGGAACATCGCTCCCTTCTTGTCGCATGGAGACAATATTACCAAACTTATCTCGCTCGTAACGAGTAATCAAGAAAGAATCGCCATGCCTTTCTTTATACACTAGTTGTCCATAATCATCATATCCAAAAAAAGTTCTAATGGTACTCGTCTCTTTGTCATCTTGATGTTGCTGGTCATCCTGCATTTCTGTTGGTAGATAAACACCATTCCTTTTTACATAGCTGTCATACCTAGTTTTCTTATACATACCGCTATTTCTATAATTTGTCTTTTGAGACAACAAATAGCCGTACTTTGTATTGTATGTGTACTCAGAATAAGTATAATCACCATCCAGAACTGAGTTATCTTGATATGACAGATATGAAAAATAAGTATTATTCACAGGGATAATGGTATTAGTGGAAGTTGTATATGCATGATCCTTTCCCACAAGAGTGTTTACGCTTGTTTTTGTTGGTACCCAATATGTAGAATCCCATTTTTCAACAATATTCTCAACCGTTTCGCCTGTTGTTTCATTTTTAGCTATCAACTTGTCGAAACCCAATATGCCCTTGCCTAACACATGCACTTTCAAATTACCATATTGGTAATCAATGACATGGTCATAGGACTGCATGCTTTTTACAACAGGAAGAGGTATCGAGGCGCAAAGAACAGGGTAATTGCCTAAATTTGGAACAGAAGCTCCAATATTGTTCAAAGACGCTAGGTTTACTGACCTATCCAACAAAGGTGCATAATCCAACATGCTCTCATTCCCAAAACCATCCATTATCTTGCATACTTTTCCCGAAGCTGCGTTGAGACCAGCATTACAATACATTCGCACCTCAACCAGATCGGAAGGATTCTCGTCATAGATATTCTTACCATAGTTGAGAACTTCAGCATATCCATTTCCAGTGAAGTCACCCGCTATGATATATCCATTACGTGCATCATCCTCATTATTAGTTAGCACTGTCTTATCCAATATCAAATTGTTTCCATTAGAACGCAGCCATTCCATTCTCGTCTCCCTATAAGCATAATGGTCTGTATGGAAAATTCCGCCATGATAACCATAGTCCGTCTTCGCCGCCAGCAAGTCCGTCTTTCCATCTCCATCCATATCAAATGGCAAGAATGTGAACCGCTCATCATCCTGCCCTGTTTTTTTCTCTACCATGTCAAGTTTGACGGCATACTTCGTCTCAAAAGTTCCATTTCCATTATTCAGAGCAAAATATGTGTCACCACTATTTTCCGCATAAATAAAATCCACCAGCCCGTCGCCATCAAAATCACCTTGTTCTATACGCCATTTCTCCGAGAGGGCATCCGAACTACACTTATGGTTGTCGTCAAACAATGTTTGCAGGTTTCGACCTCCTTGATTATAAAAGATAGTATAGCCATCTTGATAGAGAACAAATAGGTCTGCCAAGCCATCATTATTGTAGTCGCCAACAAAGAGTCGCTTAGGTTGTTGGGGCAGACTTAAAGAGAAATCAATAGTTTCGAAATTCGCACCAGAAACAAACTTGTCAAAAAATCCAGCATACTTTCCATCCTTTCCGTCCACTTCTAAGCCAACGAATTCATCCTTTCCATCTTTATCTGCATCAAAAGTAATAAAGAGAGGTGCCCCTTCACTTACCTTTAGATTGAAAGAATGAACTACAGGGGCCGTTTGACCATATTTATAATACCTAGCAAACGCCGTTGCTGGTTCCCCCTTAACACAATTTATTGATGGAGCAGCCATCTCGTTGATGCCATCCCCATCAAAGTCCATAAGCAAATTAGCACCAGTGCTGTTTATCCAATTCGTAGAGAAGTTAGGACCTAAATTATAGCTCGTTGAAAGACTAAAATTAGCCGTTCCACCCTTGTTAGGGTTAGCTAAATAATAAGTAGCATATACATTTCTTTTACCATCATCTGTGACATCTGCAAATTCTATGACATCACATAGGCCGTCACCATTTACATCACCACCATAGAACATTCTAGAATTTACATTTTTGGTACGTAGAAAATGAATCTCTGGCAAACTCATTTTATAGCTAGCATTAGGAAGCCCTTTCCAAGTTATACGAATTGGATTCAAAGCCTCTCCCTTTCCATTTTTTTCTATCACTTGTGCCAACCGGGAGTACTTAACACCAGAAGCATCCAATGTAGAATCATAGACGCACTCATACTTACGAAATACCTGGTTGTTAGTCTCTGTGCTTATATCTTTTAGCCGCACAAGCATAGCATCCTCCGTACCACCAACATTAAACTTGGCGGTATTCATATTTTTTATATTCTCATAAGTAAAACGAATGGTGTTGGTCACTCCTCCATCCATTCCATAGGAAATAGTAGAAGGATAAATGGACAAAGAGCGTTTTGAGTAATAGACACGCATAAATCTCTTTTGGGAATCAGACACATAAGTCAAATACCATGCGTTCACAGAACCATCTGACGATTTTCCTATTGTTTGCCTAGAATCGGGCCATCTACCATAATAATAGTCAAGTCCATCGTTGGTTTTCATTTCCAGCCAGCTTTCCTTGTCATGGAGAATCACCTTGGTAAAAGGCTCACCTTCCGGAACATACACTGCCTCATCTTGTTCTACAGACTGATAAATCAAGCGTTTTCCATCCAAGAAATAAGCATCGTCATTCTTATAAGATACTCCCGACACAGTTCCATCATAATAGATGCTTTTGCAACCACGAGTTATAACAGACATGCCCGACAAATTAAATCCATAACCTGCCAATCCATAACCAGCCTGACTATTATAGACTAAAGCTATATTGGGCACAACCTTTCCATACCCTTGAGGGCAATTAATTGGTATGGTATAAGCAGCCGCTCCTGTAGGTGAGACATCCAAAACTCCTTTGGAAATACCCACACTACAACTAGTTGATATATTATCTGCCAGTACGACAACCTGAGACACCATCGTCAGCGTCGTGACAAGCAACAGGAGTAAAAACTTGCTATTTTTCATACAATCATTCCTTTATAATTTTCCAACTTGTAGATGATTCACCAATATTTATACTAAGGATATAGATGCCATTGGCACTTGAACTTATATCTATATCCGCAACCCTATTCGAAATGGGACTAGCCGCGACCTTAGCACCACTAGAAGAATATACAATAGCTTCACCATCCAAAGATGTATTGCCATTTAACACCTCCACACGAAGATGTCCTTCCGTTGGATTCGGAGAAATCTTAACCTGACGATCAGACACCATATCAAAGTAAGAGGCTGATTGGCTTTTAGCCTGATTAAAAGAAGGTTTCATTACGATTTCTCTCTTCACTCGATTTCCTGCGGCATCGTAACTATAACCTATCTTGGTCTGGGCACTCATGCCCAAACTACAAGATAGGAGTGAGAACAATAAGATTTTGGTCTTTAGAATCTTCATAAACTTTGCGAAATTTTAGTACAACACACCTACCAAGTCCACGTCATTGCAAGAAACTTCCACTGTGGCACCACCTGTAGGGATTGACACATCAGCCTTCTCCTCAGCCACCACCTCTTGCAATAAGATATTTACATCTTCGTCCTTGATTGTTACAATGACGAACAGCCCGGGCACCACACGAACATGGAGGACGGCATCCTCTTGATAGAGACTTACCAGCTCTTTTGCGGGAACACGGTTGGGCTTCGGCTTGCCAACATACCCTTTCAAACTTCCCAGATGCACAGGTCTTCCCTTACTAGTTGCATGTAATGTGAACATGAGCAATAAACCGGTTAATAGCATAAAAATCTTTTTCATTGTACTTCATTATTATAATTTTGCCGCAAAAGTACAAAAATCACGGATATCTTACTCAAAAAGCCATTCACAACTGCATTCACATTTACAAAACATGCCATACAACACATATTTCATAAATTTTTTACAAACGTATCCAAATCTTCCGCCTTACCTTTCTCATTAGTTATTTTCTTATATAGCCTTTGCTTTGCCATCGACACAGCCTGCCTTGTATGCGAAGTCAACAAAGCTATATCTTTTGTTGCCAACCCAATCTTCACCAACAAACATATATGGTATTCATTATCCGAGAGTGCAAGACAAGCATATAACCTATCCGTAAAACCTTCATATAACTGATTTACTTTAGTCTCCAACTTTTTCCAGTCTTCTGACGAAATGTGTTTCTCTTGCAACAAATATTCATTCAAGTTTATACCTTCTTTAATTTTTTCATGCGCCTTTAATGGCTTATCTTTATTGGTAGAGAACAACCGCAACTCATTTATTTTATTCTTGAGTTGTAACTTTCGGACAATGCTCATTTGGCAATAGAATACAAGTACAAAAATTATGACAATGACAACAATTACCAATATGATCATGCCTATCATTTTTTGAGTATTACGTCTCTCTAGTTTTTGTATTTTTTCTTGCTGAAAAACATAATTGAATAAAGCCAATCCATTTTGTCGATGCTCTTTGTCGCTTACAACTCTAACAGAATCTTGAAATTCCAAATAGTTTTCAAGCCAAAGCAATGCTTTTTGCACATTACCCCTACTAGTTTCTACTAGCAACAGCCTTCTTGCTGCTTCTTGCTTATCCGAATATTCCCCCTTCTCTATAATCTGGGAAAGATAGGAAACCACCATTTCATCATTTCCTTTTGCCCAATAATACTCAGATGCCATAAAATTCAATGCCATATAGTTGTGACTTCTATCTTTCTCCAATGAATGATGCAAATAACACCAAACCGAATCTAAATCATTCGTATTATAGAGATAGTAATTGGCCAACTGCAATTTTAGTTCATCAATCACACTAGAATATTCAGGTTCAACTTTTCCCAAAGCTTCCAACAGCAACACTTTGGCCTTTTCAGCCTGTCCCTCATTCATTTTAATCATAGCCATATCTCTCAAATCAATGGCCATTGCTGGATGTTCTTTGCCTGCACGACGACAAACAAAAGCTTTATTGAAAAAAGCATAAGCTTGCTTCAAATCTCCTTGGTCTCTCATCATATATCCAACTTGAGAGTAAGTCATTCCTCTCAAACGAATGTCATCATTTTCATCTAACAAGTCAAGTACTTTACGATAACAAGTAAATGCTTGTGGTGCATCGTGCATATCATACATTTTTCTCCCCAACATATAACAAGCTCTAGGCAACAAATGCTTGTCGCCCTCCTCTTCATAATATTTGACCAACGACAGCACATCATTCAGCGTACCAAAAGGCATATACAACTTATCCTTCGCCGTCATGTTCAGAAGTCGAAGATACATAACGTCTGCTTTCTCCGTTGTGTCAAGGCGCAAAGATATGGAATCCATCAGCCGCAACGCCTCCTTGGGATTGGAATAAACCAAACTGTCTGCCTCGACCAAAGAGACAGGGTAACGATGCAGACATGAATTCATAGCAAAAAGAAGTATTACAACTGCAAAAAGCAAGCATATCTTATTTTTCATAAACAAATCAGTTAGTAACAAAGCAAAAATCCCATCCCCTACAACCATCAAGCTGCAAGGGAATGGGACCATCGGTATATCTTAGACTTCTTTTTCTTTGTAAATCACATTGTTGGCTCCGCTTGTAATTTTCAGAGCCTCAGGATGTTCCGCTATAAAACTATTGATGTGGCGAACGCGCTTGTCTTCCAATATCTCATCAACAGCTATCAATATTCCTGTTTCTTCGACATCGCCAAAACCATAGTTGATGGCTGTTCCGAAGAGTTTCATCGTTGGGCTTAGTCCCATATAGGCATTGACCAGAGGCGGGATGTTGTAACCCAACTTACGAATCTCACGATTCAAGATACGGTAATCCGCCTTGAAGTCTTCCTCTATGAAGAGAGCAGCCATCTCTGCTTCCGGCGTATCCATCTTGAGAGGTTTCATCGGGATAACCAAGTTTTCCTTATCATCGAAATGCTTCTTCAAGAAGTAGAGTATCATGTCGCGACCTCGACGAATGTAAGAAGGATACATGGTCATCTTGCCGAAAAAGTACTTTAAATCTGGATAGAGCACCGTCAAGGCTCCCAAGCCATCCCAAAGATTGTCGAGGGCAAAGATGCTCTTGGTGTTCTTACGGACATTCTGATATTCCAACGACACGAACGAACGACCTAGCTCCACGGTATAAGGCATGTACTCCTTGAGAAACTTATCCGAGAAATGGAACATGTGGCTCGTTGCCAACTTAGGTTGTCCCTTCTCATCCAACTGCCAGTCCTTACCCAGCAAATACCGGTAGCCACCGATAATCTCGTCAGCCTCAGGATTCCATACGATAAGCTGCTTGTAGCAATTGTCGCCAAAGTCAAACTCGTCCAGATCCATCGACTTTCCCGAACCGCCACCTGCCGTGCGGAAAGCAATCTCACGCAATCGCCCTATCTCTTTCAGCACATTGGGAGAGTCGTTGGCAGTGACTATATAAATCTCGTTATGGCTTTTATTGGTCATACGGAGTTGCTTGTCGGGAGTCAACTCGCTTTTCAGCAAAACTTTGTCTATTGGTTGTATTATCTCTTCTTCCATTTTCTTGATATATAGAAAAACTACAGTTCGTAAACTTTATCTTCGACATACTGTGCCCACTCTTGCGGTGTACGGCTCTTGTCAAATGTCTGCCAAGGTATCGGTTTGCCAAAGGCTATACGAAACTCCTTGCCCACATTCTTATACATCTCGTCAACCAAAAAAAGCATGGCGAGATTGAACGGTAAATGCTTGTCGCTAAACTTGGCTATGCGATAGAAACGCTCAGAGTTGCACCCCCCGAAATGAATCGGTACCACATCACGCTGATACTCCACACTCTTCGTGATAAAGGTTTTCTTCCAGGGCAAATCACGAATGCTGCCATCCTCACGTTTGCGGCTGTTCAATCCTGCCGGGAACATCAGCATGTGGTTGTCACTCCGAAAGCCAGCCTCCACCATGCGAGGAAAATCGCGGCTCTGCTTGCCCGTCTTGTTGATACCAATACTTACAGGCTTCAAGCCAGGGAGATTGAGCAATAAGTCGTTGACCAAATAACGGAACTTTCCGTCATAATGCTGACCAATGATAGAACCCAGAGCCACGCCATCCTGTCCACCCAACGGATGGTTGGACACAAAAGTATAGAGCTTGCCATCATTTTTGTCAGGCAAGTTCTCCACACCTTCCAAATGAATCGTCATTTTAAGATAGCGCACACACTCAGAGAGCCACTCAGTACCCGAAAGGTTGCGGCTTCCCCACAAAAACTTGTTGACCTCGTCCTCATGCACGATACGTTTAAGCCAAGACACCAAAAAGCCAGGCACAAATTTTGCCTTGCCTCCCATCTTGCCTTTCAGGATTTTGTCAATGTCGATTGTCTTCTCTATCACTTCACTCATGTCTATGTTCAGCTAAATATGTGCAAAAATAACGTAACTTTTTCAAATACGTGCCATTTTTGCCGAAAAAATTCATTTTTAATGCTAATTTGATGTAAAAAGCAGTATTTTTTGTTCTTTTCCTCCGTTTTTGGTGATATTTTTATCTTTCAAATCCCCTCTTAGAATTAGGGGCGTTTTACCACGCAAACAACTTTTTTATTAAGTTTTTGAAATTTTGTGGAGAAAAGTGAGAGAATATGGGGATTTTTATGTACCTTTGAACCCGATTTCTTTATATAATAAGGTCAGAGAGAGATGGTAAAGACAGCAGAGACATATCATGTCCCCGTGCTCCTCCATGAGAGCATCGATGGACTCAACATACAATCCGGTGGCATTTATGTGGATGTCACCTTCGGCGGCGGTGGACATTCCAAAGAGATTCTGACAAGAATCAACGGCAATGGACACCTCTATAGTTTCGACCAAGATGCAGATGCCGAAAGAAATGTAGTAGCCGACAAGGACTTCACTTTTGTATGCTCCAACTTCCGCTACCTCAAGAACTGGATGCGCTATTATGGTGTCGATGGCATAGACGGTCTGTTGGCCGACTTAGGGGTATCAAGCCACCATTTTGACGACGAGTCCAGAGGTTTCTCCTTCAGATACGACTCACCACTCGACATGAGAATGAACAAGAGAGCGGGCAAGACTGCCGCCGACATCGTAAACGACTATGAGGAAAGCCAGCTTGCCGACATCTTCTACCTTTACGGAGAGCTAAAGAGTTCTCGCCGCATCGCCTCTGTCCTGGTGAAAGCCAGAGCGGAAAAGAGAATAGAGACAACCACAGACTTCATGAAAGCCGTCGAGCCACTCTTCAAAAGAGAACGTGAGAAGAAAGACATGGCAAAGTTATTCCAAGCACTTCGCATCGAAGTGAACCATGAGATGGAGGCCTTGAAAGAAATGCTGAAGGCAGCGACCGAGCTACTAAAGCCTGGAGGCAGGCTATCGGTGATAACTTACCACTCCCTCGAAGACAGAATCGTGAAGAACGTCATGAAGGCGGGCAACCCAGAGGGAAAAGTGACACAAGATTTCTTCGGCAGAATCGAGACACCTTTCAAACTCATCAACAACAAGGTAATCGTACCTTCGCAAGAGGAACAGGAAAGGAATCCGAGAAGCAGAAGCGCCAAACTTAGAATAGCTGAAAAGAAATGAACGAAGAGAACAATGAAGAAAAAGCTAAACTGGAGCTAAAAGAAGCCATCGCGCAACAAGCGATAGAGGAAGAGGCCCCCCAATCATCCAACTTCACACTACGCAAGGTGCTGGGCGGGGACATCTTGACGGCACATATCATACGCCGCCAGATTTGGCTTGTCATACTGGTAGTGTGCTTCATCATCATATACATATCTAATAGATATAGCATACAGAAGGACTTAATAGAAATAGACCAACTGCAAAAGGAACTACAAGACGCCAAGTACAAGGCACTGTCAAGCAGCAGTCAGATAACAGAGAAGAGTCGTGAAAGCAATGTGCTGGATATGCTCAAGAACAACAAAGACAGCATTCTACACATCGCCACCCAACCTCCATATATAATAAATGTACCAGAGGAATGAGCAAGTTTGATGCAAAAAAGGTAATGCCACGTTATCGTGCCATTTCGCTAGTCATGATTATCCTCGCCGCCTTTATCGTCGGCAAATCGCTATACATCATGACTGCCAAGCGAGACTATTGGCTGAAAGTGGCAGAACGACAGAAGAAAGACTCCGTCATGGTGAAACCAAACCGTGGCAACATCTTGAGTTGTACCGGACAACTCATGGCCAGTTCTCTGCCAGAATTCAAGGTCTTCATGGACTTCGGCGCCTTGCAAACTGCCAATGGCGACTCTCTCTGGAGTGTCAAGGAAGACTCGATTTGCCAAGGCCTGCACAAGATATTTCCAGAAAAATCCGCAGCAGAGTTCAAAGCCCATCTAGACGAAGGAAAGAGCAAGCAGAAAAGGCACTGGGTCATCTACAACGAACGAATCAATTACAACACGTTCACCGAAGTAAAAAGCCTTCCTATCTTCAATATAGAGAACACCAACAAGAGTGGTTTCCACTGGGAAGAGTACAATGCCCGCAAACGATCATACGGTTCGTTGGCAGGAAGAACCATCGGTGCCATGTATGGTGCCAAAGACACGGCTCGTTTTGGACTTGAACTGTCATACGACTCCATCCTCCGCGGAACAAACGGCATCGTCCATAGAAGAAAAGTACGCAACAAGTTCCTTGACATCACTGACACCCCACCTATCGACGGTGCCGACATCGTTACAACCATCGACGTCAGCATGCAAGACTTGGCAGAACGTTCCGTCATCAATGAGTTGAAGGAAATCAATGGAAATGTCGGCGTGGCTATTGTCATGGATGTAAAGTCTGGTGACATCAAAGCCATTGTCAACATGGAGAAATGCTTCGACGGCGAATATAGAGAAATACGCAACCATGCTGTCAGCGACCTGCTGGAGCCAGGCTCCGTCTTTAAGCCAGCCTCTCTACTGGTGGCTCTTGAAGATGGCGTAGTCGATACAACCTATCATGTAGAAACAGGCAATGGCGTATGGCAGATGTATGGCAGAGACATGAAAGACCACAACTGGAGAAAAGGCGGATACGGAATGCTTACGTTCGCCCAAACGCTCTGGTACAGTTCCAACATAGGTGTCAGCCGCATCATCGACGACCATTACAGGAATAATCCCGAGAAATTTGTCAAAGGAATACACCGGCTAGGACTTGCCGACGACTTGAAGATTCCGTTGGTCGGCGCCACCCCAGCCCGGATTCGCTTGCCACACAAGAATAGCCATGGGCAATACGACAACTGGAGCAAGACAGCCTTGCCATGGATGAGTATCGGATATGAGACCCAAGTGCCTCCTATCTCCACCCTCACCTTCTACAATGCCATTGCCAACAATGGAACGATGATGAGACCTCGCTTTGTCACAAAGGTTGTCAAAGATGGGAAAACCGTCATGGAATTTCCGCCGGAAGTGATGCATGAACATATTGCCAAGGAGCAAAATATCAAGAAGCTACAAACCATCTTGGAGCAAGTGGTAAGTGTGGGACTTGGCAAGAAAGCTGGTTCGCCAAGCTTCAAGGTAGCAGGAAAAACCGGTACAGCACAGATGTCGAAAGGTGCCGGCGGCTACAAGAGTGGTGGCACCAACTATCTCGTCAGCTTCGCAGGTTACTTTCCTGCCGATGCACCAAGATACAGTTGTATCGTATGCATCCAAAAATCAGGTTTGCCAGCATCAGGAGGTTCCATGAGCGGAAAGGTGTTCCATGAGATTTCGGAAGGAATCATGGCACATAGCCTCAAACTAGACGTCAAGGATGCCAAGGACTCCGCCTCCATCTGCATGCCTGATGTCAAAAACGGCAATGTCTTGGCTGCCGACTATGTACTGACTCACCTTGGCATCAAAACCAACACCAACTGGAGTGGCAGCTATCTCAACGGAAACCCTATCTGGGGAAAGGCCGAGCGCATAGGTAACCAGTACATCAAGCTGGAAAAAGAAAGGCAATATGGCAAAGGAACTATCCCCGACATCATTGGTATGGGAGCCAGAGATGCCGTCTATATGATGGAAAGCAGAGGTGTCAGAACAAGAATCCTTGGTAGAGGAAAAGTGGTGAAACAAACTTTAATGCCAGGTACTCCAGTGAAGAAAGGAAGCCTCTGTGAAATCACGCTAGAATAAGAACAACAAGAATTATAAAATAAAAAACAAGATATGAAGTTACAAGAATTGCTCAAAAACATCAAACCGACCCAAATCATCGGAGATGCTGAAGTTGATGTTACAGGTGTAAACATTGACTCTCGTAAGATAAAGGATGGACATCTGTTTATTGCCATGAAAGGCACCCAAGTAGATGGGCACAAGTTTATCCCTAAAGCCATCGAGCTAGGGGCTAAGTCGATTTTGTGCGAAGATGTACCTGCTGAAAAGGCTGATGACATAACCTATATTCAGGTGGAATCAACAGAAGACGCAGTAGGAAAAGTGGCAACTTTGTTCTATGGAGATCCTTCCAGAAAATTGAAGTTGGTTGGTGTCACCGGAACCAATGGAAAAACGACTATCGCCACCTTATTATATAATATGTTCCGCAAATTTGGCCACAAGTGCGGTCTCTTGTCAACAGTCTGCAACTATATCGAGGATGAAGCCATCCCTGCAGACCACACGACACCCGACCCTATCGAGTTGAACCAACTTCTTGGCAGAATGGTAGAAGCTGGATGTGAATATGCTTTCATGGAATGCTCATCACACGCCATCGCACAAAAGCGCATCGGTGGTTTGAACTTCGCAGGCGGTCTCTTCACCAACTTGACCCGCGACCACCTCGACTACCACAAGACATTCGAGAACTATCGCAATGCCAAGAAAGCATTCTTTGACGGTCTGCCCAAGACCGCTTTTGCCATCACCAATGCCGATGACAAGAACGGAATGATCATGGTACAGAACACCAAGGCTACAGTCAAGACATACTCAACACGTAGCATGGCCGACTTCAAGGCGAAGATACTAGAATGCCACTTCGGCGGTATGTACCTAGAGATTGACGGACGGGAGGTTGGCGTACAATTCATCGGGAAATTCAATGTAAGCAACTTGCTTGCCGTATATGGAGCAGCTGTCATGCTGGGCAAGAAACCAGAAGACGTGCTTGTCGTATTGAGCACCCTGCATAGTGTAAACGGTCGCTTGGAGCCAATCCATTCACCAGAAGGCTACACTGCCATCGTCGATTACGCCCATACACCAGACGCTTTGGAGAATGTACTCAATGCCATCCATGAAGTACTCAACGGCAAGGGAGAAATCATCACTGTCTGCGGTGCAGGCGGAAACCGTGACAAAGGAAAGCGTCCTTTGATGGCACAAGAGGCAGTCAAGCAGAGCGACAAGGTCATCATCACGAGTGACAATCCACGTTTCGAAGAGCCACAAGACATCATCAACGACATGTTGGCTGGTCTGAACGCCCAACAGACAAAGAAAGTCATCAGCATCGTTGACCGCAAGGAGGCAATCCGCACAGCCTGCATGATGGCAAAGAAAGGCGATGTCATTCTGGTCGCCGGCAAGGGACATGAAGATTACCAAGAAATCAAGGGAGTCAAGCATCATTTCGATGACAAGGAAGTTTTGCGAGACATTTTTGGTATCAAACAAAATTAAGCAGAACCAAACTGAAAAATAAGAAAGATGTTATACTATCTCTTTAGATTTTTGGAGCAATGGGGAATCTCTGGTTCCCACATGTGGGGTTACATTTCTTTTAGAGCCTTGCTTGCCCTCATCGTATCATTGATTATCTCCGCATGGTTCGGAGAGAAGTTCATCAAATATCTCAAAAGCAAGCAAATCACGGAGACACAACGTGATGCCAGCATCGACCCTTTCGGTGTCAAGAAGATTGGCGTACCTTCCATGGGTGGGGTCATCATCATCATGGCCATCCTCATCCCCGTATTATTGCTAGGACGCTTGCGTAATATTTACTTAATACTGATGGTCATTACCACCGTATGGCTAGGTTTCCTTGGCGGCATGGACGACTTTATCAAGATTTTCAAGCGCGACAAGGAAGGCTTGAAAGGCAAATACAAGATTGTGGGCCAGATAGGCATTGGACTAATCGTGGGATTGGTGCTGTGGGCTTCTCCTGATGTGAAGATGAACGAAAACCTTGCCATCGAACGACAAGGACAAGAGATGGTCGTCACTCATCGAAGCGAAGCTACCAAGTCCTTGAAGACCACCATACCTTTCATCAAGGGGCACAACTTAGACTACTCCCGCATCACAAGTTTCTGCGGTAAGTATAAGACGGCAGCAGGTTGGATCCTATTCGTCATCATGACCATCTTTGTTGTCACTGCTGTCTCCAATGGAGCCAACCTCAACGATGGCATGGACGGCATGTGCGCAGGCAACTCCGCCATCATAGGTGTAGCACTAGGCATCTTGGCGTATGTCTCATCACATATCCAATTTGCCGCCTACCTCAACATCATGTACATCCCGGGGTCAGAGGAATTGGTGGTATTCTTCTGTGCCTTCATCGGTGCGCTCATCGGCTTCCTTTGGTACAACGCCTACCCTGCCCAAGTATTTATGGGCGACACTGGTTCCCTAACCATCGGCGGCATCATTGCCGTAGGTGCCATCATCATCCACAAGGAGTTGTTGCTGCCTATCCTCTGCGGCATCTTCTTCGTAGAGAGCCTCAGTGTCATCGTACAGGTGTATTACTACAAGTTGGGAAAGAGAAAAGGGGTCAAGCAACGTATCTTCAAGCGTACCCCAATACATGACAACTTCAGAACACAAGACAGTCAACTAGACCCCGACTGCAAGTACCTCTTCAAGAAGCCACATGGTGCGTTCCACGAGTCAAAGATTACCATCCGTTTCTGGATTGCGACCATCATCTTGGCAGCATTAACTATTATCACATTGAAGATTAGATAACATAACAATATGAGTAGAGTTGTAATTTTAGGTGCAGGTGAAAGTGGCGCAGGAGCCGCCGTACTTGCCAAGAAAAAAGGTTTCGACGTGTTTGTCTCAGATATGTCTAAGATCAAGGACAACTACAAGAAACTGATGGATGACCATGGTATCGAATGGGAAGAAGGTCATCACACCGAGGAAAAGATTCTGAATGCCGACGAAGTCATCAAGAGTCCGGGCATTCCAAAGGAAGCCCCTATGATTCAGAAGTTGATGGCACAAGGCACCCACATCATCAGCGAGATTGAGTTTGCCGGCAGATATACAGACGCCAAGATGATTTGCATCACAGGCAGCAATGGCAAGACAACCACAACCTCTTTGATTTACCATATCATCAAGTCGGCAGGCTATGATGTTGGTTTGGCAGGCAATATCGGCAAAAGCCTAGCCTTGCAAGTAGCAGAGACACCACATCAATATTATGTCATCGAGCTAAGTAGCTTTCAGCTCGACAATATGTATGAGTTCCGTGCCAACATCGCCATCTTGCTCAATGTAACACCTGACCATTTGGACCGATATGAGTTCAGCATGCAAAAATATACAGATGCCAAGATGCGCATCACACAGAACCAAACAGAAGAGGATAGTTTCATTTACTGGAACGACGACCCAATCGTGAAGAAAGAGTTGCAGAAATACACCCTCAAAGCTCATCTCTGTCCTTTTGCGGAGGACAAGGAAGAAGGAACCGTTGGCTATATCGAGAACGACAAGTACGTGATTACCTACCCTACCGCTTTCGAGATGCCACAAGAGGACATGAGCCTCAGCGGAAAGCACAACATCTACAATAGTCTTGCCGCTGGTTTGGCTTGCCACATCGCCGGCATTGACAAAGAGACCCTGCACAAAGGTCTCAGCGACTTCCCCGGCGTAGAGCACCGTTTGGAAAAGGTAGGTCAATTCAATGGCATATACTATGTCAACGACTCCAAGGCTACCAATGTTGACGCATGCTGGTACGCCCTCGAAAGCATGAAGACCCCAACAATCCTCATCGTTGGCGGCAAGGACAAGGGAAACGACTACAACCAAATAAAAGATTTGGTGAAAAAGAAATGTGTCGGCATTGTATATTTGGGAGCAGCCAACCAAAAGCTACACGACAATTTCGATGACCTCGGAATCCCTGTACGCGACACCCACAGCATGAAAGACTGTGTGAAAGCATGCCAAGAATTGGCAAAGCCTGGCGACACAGTACTACTCAGCCCTTGCTGCGCAAGCTTCGACTTGTTCAAGAACATGGAAGACAGAGGAGAGCAATTCAAGACACTTGTTAGAGGAAGATAAGAAAATATAAGAAAAAAGAGGAGTAATATAAATGATGAACAGCAAGAAGATAGGCAATATTTTCAAGGGAGATAAAGTCATCTGGATGATTTTCTTCTTCCTTTGCATGATCAGCATCATAGAGGTGTATTCTGCCTCTAGCTCGCTGACCTACCAAAGTGGCAACTACATGGCACCTGTCATCAAGCACATCTTTATCCTATGTCTGGGTGTATTCGCCATGATTTGCATCCTCAAGGTAAAATGCAAGTATTTCAAGATAGCCACTCCCTTCGTACTAATTATTGCCGCGCTCCTGCTTGTCACAGTACTCTTAACAGGACAATCCACCAATGGAGCTTCAAGATGGTTTAGTCTTGCTGGAATACAGTTTCAACCATCAGAGTTTGCCAAAGGAGCCGTCGTGCTGGGCGTTGCCCAAATCTTAAGTGCCATGCAGACAGAAAAAGGTGCAGACAAGAAAGCCTTTAAATATATATTCTTTACCTCTATAGGATTTATCGTCCTTATTGGTTTGGAAAACCTATCTACGGCTTTGCTTCTCTGCATCACCATTTTCTGCATGATGTTCATAGGAAGGGTGTCAGGCAAACAACTAGGGAAAATCTTGGGAGTCGCCGTCATGACCGTTGCCTTTGTCTTGGCAACAGTCATGCTTGTCGGCAAGGACAAGAACGAAAGTCCTTCTCCAGAGAACACGCTGACAGAACAAGTCAGTGCAGAAAGAGAGAAGCCTGGGTTCATAGACAAGATATTCCACAGAGCAGATACATGGAAGTCAAGAATCGACAAGTTCCTTAACAACAAAGCGGTGGCACCAGAAGACGTGGATTTGGACAAAGATGCCCAAGTAGCACATGCAAACATCGCCATCGCCTCCTCTAATGTCATCGGAAAAGGACCAGGCAACTCCGTGGAAAGAGATTTTCTGTCACAAGCCTTCTCTGACTTCATCTACGCCATCATCATAGAAGAGATGGGTATCGAAGGAGCTTTCTTCGTGGTCTTCCTATACATTATATTATTATATAGGGCAGGAAGCATCGCCAACAGGTGTGAGAACAATTTCCCCGCCTTTCTCTGCATGGGACTGGCTATACTACTTGTCACGCAAGCCTTGTTCAATATGCTGGTAGCCGTAGGACTAGCCCCCGTGACAGGTCAGCCACTTCCACTTATCAGTAGAGGTGGAACCTCGACGGTCATCAACTGTCTTTACATTGGCATCATTCTCAGCATCAGCCGAACAGCCAAGAAAAAAGAAGGACAAAATGAAGACCCTACCTTTCCCAAAATGGCATCTGCATAAAAAATCACTATAAAAATAGTGAAAAAAGGCTAGTTATAGATTTTTTTAATTATCTTTGCGTTAAATTTTGAAGAATATGAATAATGAACTAAGAATTATCATAAGCGGTGGAGGTACTGGAGGACACATTTTCCCAGCCGTTTCCATTGCCAATGCCATCAAGGCCAAATACCCTGATGCAAAGATTTTATTTGTAGGTGCCCTCGGCAGAATGGAAATGCAACGCGTTCCTGCGGCAGGATACGAAATCAAAGGACTCCCTATTTGCGGCTTCGACCGCAAGCACCTGCTCAAGAACATTGCCGTTCTTTTCAGAATCTGGAAAAGTCAAAGAATGGCTAATAAAATCATCAAGAACTTCAAGCCTATGGCTGCAGTCGGTGTCGGTGGCTACGCCAGCGGCCCGACACTCAACGTATGTGCCAGCAAAGGAATACCTTGCCTGATACAAGAGCAAAACTCGTATGCAGGTGTCACCAACAAATTGCTGGCCAAGAAAGCGGAGAAGATTTGTGTCGCTTATGACGGCATGGAGCGTTTCTTCCCCGCAGAAAAGATTATCAAGACGGGTAATCCTGTCAGACAGAACGTCTTGGGCACAACCATTAGCAAGGAAGATGCCAGAAAGCAGTTTGGACTAGCCCCAGACAAGAAGACCATACTTCTCGTAGGCGGAAGCCTCGGTGCAAGAACCATCAACGAAAGTGTGTTGGGAAACCTGGAGAAGATTGCTGGAAGTGACATACAGTTCATTTGGCAAACAGGAAAGTATTACAATGCTGCCATCACTGAGAAACTTAGAGGGAAAGACATACCAAACCTAAAGGTCTTGGACTTTATCAGCGACATGGGAACTGCCTACAAAGCCGCCGACTTAGTCATCAGCCGTGCAGGTGCGAGTAGCATCAGCGAGTTCTGCCTCATCGGCAAGCCAGTTATCCTTGTACCAAGTCCAAACGTAGCCGAAGACCACCAGACAAAGAATGCCATGGCATTGGTCAACAAGGACGCAGCCATCTATGTAAAAGATTGCGAAGCTCCAGCCCTTCTTATCGACAAGGCTATCGATACTGCCAACAATGAGCAGAAATTGAACTCTCTAAGTGAGAACATCAAGAAATTAGGATTCAAAAATTCCGCCGACGTAATAGCCGACGAAGTTGTAAAACTAGCAAGAAAATAATGGAACTGAAAGATATTAAAGCTGTATATTTCGTAGGAGCCGGCGGCATCGGCATGAGTGCCATCGCCAGATATTTCCTGCACCTCGGCATAACGGTCGCAGGTTATGACAAGACTTCCTCCAACCTTACCAAAGAGTTAGAGAAAGAAGGTATGAGCATCCACTACGAAGAGGACATTGAAAAGATTCCTGCCGCATGCAAGACCCCATCTTCTACACTCGTCATTTATACCCCAGCAATCCCTGCCGAGCATAAAGAACTGGTATATTTCCACGATAACGGATTCACCATCGAGAAACGAGCACAAGTGCTAGGGACCTTGACTCGCACACATAAAGGTCTGTGCGTAGCTGGTACACATGGCAAGACGACAACTTCCACCATGTGTGCCCACATCATGCACCAGAGCAAAATAGATTGCAATGCTTTCCTCGGAGGAATATCCAAGAATTATGGAACGAACTACATTCTCTCAGACAAGAGCGACTATGTGGTTATAGAGGCCGACGAGTTTGACCGCAGTTTCCACTGGCTGCGTCCATGGATGACCGTTATCACCGCAACAGACCCCGACCACCTGGACATCTATGGAACCAAAGAGGCCTATCTCGAAAGTTTTCAGCACTACACAGAACTGATTCAACCCGGAGGTGCCCTCATCATCCACAAGGACTTGGAGATGAAACAAAACGTACAAGAAGGTGTCACTATCTACGAGTATAGTCTCAGCGAAGGGGATTTCCACGCCGAGAACATCAAGATAGACAATGGCGAGATTACATTCGACTTCATCTCGCCTATTGAAAACATCAATGGGGTGGAACTAGGACAGCCAGTGCCAATCAACATCGAGAACGGTGTTGCAGCCATGGCTATGGCACAACTTAATGGATGCGATGCCGAAGACATCAAACGCGGCATGAAGACATACGAAGGAGTAGAAAGACGCTTTGACTTCAAAATCAAGAATGACAAACTAGTCTTCCTATCAGACTATGCTCATCATCCCAAGGAGATTTACCAAAGTGCAAAGAGTATAAGAGAATTGTATAAGAACCGCAAGATTACTGCAATTTTCCAACCGCATCTCTATACCAGGACCAGAGACTTCTACAAAGATTTTGCAGATAGCTTAAGTATGCTTGACGAAGTTATACTCTGCGACATCTATCCGGCAAGAGAGCAGCCAATACCAGGAGTAACCGCCAAGTTGATATACGACAACTTGAAACCTGGAGTTGAAAAAAGCATGATTCACAAAGAAGACGTACTTGACCTCATCAAGCAACGTAACTTCGACGTGCTCATCATACTCGGAG
This sequence comes from Waltera intestinalis, assembly GCA_963628185.1. Lineage (GTDB taxonomy): Bacteria > Bacteroidota > Bacteroidia > Bacteroidales > Bacteroidaceae > Prevotella. Next base: position 22,919 of record CAVGEN010000078.1, read on the forward strand.
CAGGCGATTTAGACAACTACGTTCCACAAATGACAGAAATCTTGAAGCAAAAATAATGCGCATCAATTGGAAGAAAACCATCATCATCACACTTGATATTGCCATCGGCGTATATCTCGCATTTGCATTCACCAAGTTTAACAAGCCTGATGAAGCAGACAAGGTATGCACCAAGGTAAACATCAATATCCAGGACGAGATGACGAATGGCTTTCTTGATGCCAAAGAAATCAAGAAAAGGCTAGAGGCTAAGAAACTCTACCCACTGGAAAAGCCACTACAACAAGTTAGTGCAAGAAGGATAGAAGAGTTTCTGATGCAAAGCCCTTTTGTCAAGTCGGCCGAATGCTACAAGACACAAGACGGTTTGGTAAATATCAACTTGACTCAGCGCATGCCAATCGTAAGAATAAAAAGTGTCAACAACGAGGACTATTACGTAGATGACCATTGTCAGATCATGCCCAACACCAAATACACCAGCGACATGATCATTGCCACAGGGTATATCAGCAAATGGTATGCGCAAAAGTACATCTCGTTACTAAGCAAGGCATTGATGACAAATGAGCTATGGAGAAATCAAATAGAACAGATAAACGTTCTCCCAGACAAAGGTATCGAACTCGTGCCACGTGTCGGAAACCACATCATCTATGTCGGTTATCTCCCCGAAACCAACTTGATCGGGAAACGAGAGAAAGATATACAAACGTTTATCCAACGAAAGATGACACGTCTGGAGAGTTTTTACAAATACGGACTCTCGCAAGCGGGTTGGAATAAATACTCTTATATCAATCTAGAGTTTGACAACCAAATCATTTGCAAAAAGCACAGCAACAACAGCTAAAGAATAAAGATATAGAATAATATATAACGACTATGCCAAAGGAATTTATAGTAGCAATAGAGCTAGGGTCATCCAAGATGACAGGTATAGCAGGCCAGAAGAATTTAGATGGCAGCATCACAGTACTAGCCACCGTCGAGGAGGATTCATCTTCTTGTATAAGGAAAGGTGTAATCTATAAGATTGACAAGACATGCCAATGCTTAACAAGCATCATCAATAAATTGAAGACCATCCTCAAGCAAGACATATCCCAGGTATATGTGGGGGTTGGCGGTCGCTCCATCCGAAGCGTCAAGAATGTAATCGTAAAAGACCTTCCTGCCGAAACCATCATTACACAAGACATGGTCAACGAACTCATGGACATCAACAGAAACATGACATATCCTGACCAAGAGATACTAGATGCGGCAACCCAGGAATACAAGATAGACAATTTATACCAGATAGACCCTGTCGGTATACAATGCAACCATCTGGAAGGTATTTTCCTCAACATCCTGTGGAGAAAGAATTTCTACAACAATATCAACGCATGTTTCGAAAAGGCCAACATTTCTATAGCTGAAATGTACTTGGCGCCACTAGCCATGGCCGACAGCGTACTGACTGATACAGAAAGAAGAGCAGGCTGCGCCTTAATTGACTTGGGAGCTGACACAACAACCGTATCTGTTTATTACAAGAACATCTTACGCCATTTGTCGGTCATACCTTTAGGTGGCAACAACATAACAAAAGACTTGACTTGCCTGAACATTGAGGAACAAGAGGCTGAGAACATGAAAATCAAGTATGGCAAAGCCTATACTGACATCAAGAACATCGACCCGACCCTCAATTATCCTATAGACAAGGACAGAGTCGTAGAAAGCAAGAAGTTTATAGAAATCATAGAGGCTAGAGTACAAGAGATTGTCGAGAACGCCTGGTTCCAAGTACCTATAGAGTATGCTGACAAGTTGCTAGGCGGTATCATTATCACGGGTGGTGGCAGCAACATGCCTGAATTAGACAAGGTTTTCAGAAGCCACACAAATACACCAAAGATACGCTTTGCAAAATTTGTCACCCAAACCGTCAAGTCAAAAGAGCCAAAGATTAGCAACCACGACGGAACCATGAATACGATTCTAGGTCTTCTTGCCAAAGGCGACATGAACTGCGCTGGCGATGAAATAAGCAACGACTTGTTCAACAATGCCGAGAGATCATCCACAGACTACAGTGTCAAGGTGTCAAGAAATCCAAACGAGACTGCAGGCACGGGTGTAGTGCCGACCCCTGCGGAGAAGCAAAAGCGAGAGGAAGAACTCAGAAAGAAGAAAGAAGAAGAGGAAAGACTTGCCAGAATCGCAGCAGAAGAAGAAAAAGAGAGGGAAGAGAAGAAGAGAAGAGAAAACAGTTTCCTGCACAAAGGATTAAAACGACTCAAGAAATTCTTCATCGACACCATTTCCGAAGAAGAATAACATAAAATAAACATCTCAAGCTAAAAAAATACAGTTATGCAAGATAACAAACCACATATCCTAGATTTCGGCGAGCCCGAAAAAGAAAACAGCATCATCAAAGTGATTGGTGTTGGTGGCGGCGGCGGAAATGCCGTCAACCATATGTATCGCGAGGGCATCCATGACGTAAGCTTTGTATTATGCAACACGGACAACCAAGCCCTTAACGACTCTCCAGTACCCGTACATCTGCAACTCGGAAAAGAAGGACTCGGCGCAGGCAACAAGCCTGAGAAAGCAAAGCAAGCAGCCGAAGAAACCCTTGACGAGATTAAGAATATGCTCAACGATGGAACCAAGATGGCATTCATCACCGCAGGAATGGGGGGAGGCACAGGTACTGGCGCCGCTCCCGTCATCGCCCGCGTCAGCAAAGAGTTAGGCATACTCACAGTTGGCATTGTTACCATTCCTTTCAAATTTGAAGGGCCTCGTAAAATCGACCAAGCCCTTGACGGTGTTGAAGAAATGTCCAAGCACGTAGATGCCTTATTAGTCATCAACAACGAAAGACTCCGTCAAATCTATCCAGACTTGGCTGTCCTTGATGCATTCGGCAAAGCTGACGACACTTTAAGTGTAGCAGCCAAGAGTATCGCAGAGATTATCACCGTACATGGTCTCATCAACCTCGACTTCAACGATGTGAAGACCGTGCTCAAAGACGGTGGTGTCGCCATCATGAGTACGGGTTACGGTGAAGGAGAAGGTCGTGTCAAGAAAGCCATAGACGATGCACTGAATTCTCCATTGCTGAATGACAACGATGTATTCAACTCCAAGAAGATTTTGTTGAGCATTGCTTTCGCCAGCGAGAAGAAAGACAACCCAGGACTTACCATGGACGAAATGAATGATGTCAACGACTTCATGGAAAAATTCGGGGATGACTTCGAATTAAAATGGGGACTAGCCATCGACCCAGAACTAGGAAGCCGTGTCAAGGTAACTGTCTTAGCCACTGGATTTGGACTTGAAGACGTCGAAGGCATGAACCGCCATCTCAAAAAACACACAGAGGAGGAATCTCGCCGCATCGCTGAGGAAGAAGAAAAAAGAGCCGAGAACGAGGAGAGAAGAAAACGTTATTATGGAAGTGACGGCAACACGACACAATACAAACGCCATCCTCATATCTTCCTGTTCAAGCCAGAAGACTTGGACAACGAAGACGTCATTCTTCAAGTAGAGAACACTCCTACTTACAAGAGAACAAGACAGATGCTAGAGGAAATACGCAATATTGCATCTGGAAGCAGGGAAGAGGAAAGCCATAAGAACGAAAGCGAACCTATACAAGGCGTCATCAGCTTTGCCTAATCAAACAAGGCTTTAAGCACTGGCAAGGACTTCAATTCCGGAAAATCGGGAACATGAAGTTTATAATACTCCAATATCACCTCTATACAATGAATCCGTTGCTGACGGTTCATCGTATAGAGGTGCATTGTTTGATAACCCAGCCTAGACATCTGTATCAGATGAAGAGAATCCGACGGTGACAAATAAAAAGGGTGAGAAGGAGCACCAGAGACAAAACACCCTTCTTTCAAGTCAAACCATTGATGCTCGTTGTCTTTGGACAAGTCTGGTGCGAATCCCAAAAAAGAAGACACTTTCATAAGAAACAATATATGGAAATTAGATATTTCACCTTCAGAAGCATCCAACCAAGCTAAACTCCTAAGAACAAAACCGAACAGAGCGTGATTAACTTGCTCGCATCGCGTAGCATACACCATGACTTCGGAAAGGAACATAGCCAAGGACAACTTGACAGGCGTAAAAGGTATGGAAGAAAAAGGTATGGCAACACCAACATCCAAAAGCCGTTGCAACTCTTTTTGTGGCCGGAAATCAAATTCGATACTCAACACCATCAACGGTTGAAAATATTGTCGTCTCATCTTCCCTTTAGAAGATTTTGAAAGTCTAACCATAAACGACAATCGCCCATGGGACTCGGTGAGAAAATCAACAATCAGTTGCGATTCTCCATACCGTACAATTCTCAACACTATAGCCTTAGTTTTCTTTGTCATAATGATATTTTAATGGAATTCTAGGGCAAAATTACAAAAAAAACAAGCATTTAGAGAAAATTTTCGTCAAAAAATTTGTGGGAATGAAATAAATGTAGTAACTTTGCACCCGCAAACAACAAGCGGTCCCTTCGTCTATCGGTTAGGACGAGAGATTTTCATTCTCTAAAGAGCAGTTCGACTCTGCTAGGGACTACAAACTATAACAAGAACAAAAAAATATAACATAAAAGATGGCAAATCATAAATCATCAATCAAGAGAATCCGTCAGGACAAGAAGAAGACTTTGCACAATAAGTATTATGCAAAGACAATGCGCAACGCTGTACGCAAGTTGCGCAACATGACTGACAAGGAAGAGGCTACAAAGCTTTATCCTACAGTCCAGAAGCTTTTAGACAAGTTGGCTAAAATCAATGTTATCCACAGCAATAAGGCTGCGAACTTGAAGTCAGGTTTGGCTCAGCACATTGCGAAGTTAGGTTAATATAACGAATTAGCACAAAGAATATATGGGAATGCAATCCGAAGGAATGCATTCCCATTTCTTTTTGCCCCGAAAGGGGGCTTTTTACTATTTTTTGCAGTTTTTTAGCATCAAAAATTGCATATTCTCGTGTTTTTTCTGTATCTTTGCACGATAATAATACTAAGCAAAGAAATGGCAGAAAATCAAAACAACGCAAATAATTATTCTGCGAGCAACATTCAGGTTCTTGAAGGACTTGAAGCTGTCCGCAAGCGTCCTGCGATGTACATTGGAGACATCTCAGAAAAAGGTCTCCACCATTTGGTAAACGAGACTGTCGATAACTCTATCGATGAAGCCATGGCAGGCTACTGCACAGAGATAGAGGTTACCATCAATGAAGATAATTCTATCACCGTAGAAGACAACGGTCGTGGCATTCCTGTAGATATGCACGAAAAACTCCACAAGTCAGCACTTGAAGTTGTCATGACCGTACTCCATGCCGGAGGTAAATTCGACAAGGGCTCGTATAAAGTTTCCGGTGGTCTCCATGGCGTAGGTGTCAGCTGTGTGAATGCACTTTCCACCCACATGATGTCACAAGTATTCCGCGGAGGCAAAATTTACCAACAAGAATATGAGAAGGGAAAGCCTCTCTACCCTGTCAAGATTGTAGGAGAAACAGAGAAGCGCGGTACACGCCAACAGTTCTGGCCAGACCCAACGATATTCACACATACCATCTACAAATGGGACATCATCGCCAATCGTATGCGTGAGTTGGCTTTCTTGAATGCTGGCATCAAGATTATACTAACCGATCTTCGCCCAAATGAGGAAGGCAAGACAAAACAAGAAGTATTCCATGCCAAGGATGGGCTGAAGGAATTTGTCCGTTATGTTGACCGCCATCGCACTCACTTGTTTGATGATGTCATCTATTTGAAGACCGAGAAGCAAGGCATCCCTATCGAGATTGCCATCATGTATAATACAGATTATACAGAAAACATCCACTCATACGTCAACAACATCAACACCATCGAAGGAGGAACGCACCTTACTGGTTTCCGCATAGCATTGACTCGCACCTTGAAGGCTTACGCCGAAGCCGACCCGACAATCGCCAAGCAAATCGAGAAGGCAAAGGTCGATATTGCGCCAGAAGACTTCCGCGAAGGATTGACATCTGTCATCTCCATTAAGGTTGCCGAGCCTCAATTCGAGGGCCAAACCAAGACCAAGCTGGGCAATAGCGAAGTACAGGGAGCTGTCCAACAAGCTGTAAACGAAGCTTTGGCAGATTACCTGGAGGAACATCCAGATGAAGCTAAACGCATTTGCGAGAAAGTGGTATTAGCCGCAACAGCTCGCATTGCAGCTCGCAAAGCCCGCGAGAGCGTACAGCGCAAGAACTTTATGACAGGTGGCGGTCTTCCTGGCAAACTTGCGGACTGCTCCATCAAAGACCCCAAGGAATGCGAGATTTTCCTTGTCGAGGGTGACTCTGCTGGCGGTTCAGCCAAACAAGGTCGTGACCGTTTCCACCAAGCGATATTGCCTCTCCGTGGTAAAATCCTCAATGTCGAAAAAGTACAATGGCACAAAGTATTCGAGGCGGAGTCTGTCATGAACATTATTCAGAGTATCGGCGTTCGCTTTGGGGTCGATGGAGAAGACAGCAAAGAGGCAAATACCGACAAGTTGCGCTATGACAAGATTATCATCATGACCGATGCCGATGTCGATGGTTCACACATCGACACATTGATTATGACATTGTTCTATCGTTTCATGCCTAAAGTCATCGAAGAAGGCCACTTGTATATTGCCACCCCTCCACTCTACAAATGTTCGTTCAAGAACAAAGTTAGCGAATATTGCTATACAGAGCAACAACGCCAGGCATTCCTTGACAAATACGGCGAGGGGCAAGAAGACAAGAATATCCACACCCAACGATATAAAGGTTTGGGCGAGATGAACCCAGAACAACTTTGGGAGACAACAATGGATCCCTCTACACGGCTTCTCAAGCAAGTCACCATTGAGAATGCAGCACAAGCTGACGAGATTTTCTCGATGTTAATGGGAGATGACGTAGAGCCACGTCGAGAGTTCATCGAACAGAATGCAACATACGCAAACATTGACGCTTAAAATAATATGATGAAGGGCAGACGCTCTCCAAAGTCTGCCCTTTTTATCAAACGTTACCCAACCTGACAACTTTAGTAACCTATGACACAAAAACATTCCATAACTTTAACTTTCGCCTTAGCTTGTGCCACTACAACCCAAGCCGGGGGAGGTATACCCCTCAAGTTATGGTATAATCGTCCTGCCATTGCATTCGAAGAATCCTTGCCTATCGGCAATGGCAAACTTGGAGCTTTGATTTATGGCAGCGCAAACAACGATTCCATTTTCTTAAACGATATCACGCTTTGGACAGGAATGCCAGTGAATCAAAAAGAGGGAGAAAACGCCCACAAATGGATACCTCGTATAAGAGAAGCTCTTTTCAAGGAGGACTATAAGACGGCAGACTCCCTACAGCACTATGTGCAAGGGCATAATTCAGAATATTATCAACCCTTAGGACGCTTGAACATCATCGACCGCAACCAAGGAGACGTCATCAACTATAACAGACAACTAAGTCTCGACAGTGCGATGGCAACGGTAAGCTATATCCGCAACGGAATCACATACAAGAAAGAATACTTTGCGTCTCATCCCGACAAGATGATTGCCATCAAACTAAGTACCTCACAACCAGGCGCCATCAACTCGGACATATCACTCACCTCCCTTATTCCTCACAAGGTAAAAGCTTCGCAAGGACAGCTCACCATGACAGGACATGTTACAGGAGATGAAGAGAACAGCATACACTACAGTGCCATACTACAAGTAAAAAACACAGACGGCAATACGAGTGCCAACGATTCCATCTTGCACCTGAACGGGGTGTCGGAAGCCATTATATACCTTGTCAACGAGACTAGCTACAATGGTTTTGACAAACATCCCGTAAAAGAAGGGGCACCTTATATCGAAAATGTAACAAATGATGCTTGGCATCTAGTCAACTTCACATACGATGAGTTGCGCCAACATCATCTCAAAGACTATAGTTCTCTATTCGACAGAGTAAAAATCACACTTGCCAACACTAGATTTGACAACCTACGGCCAACAGACAAGCAGCTCCTTGCCTATTCAGACGCGCAAGAAGCAAACCCCTATTTGGAAACCCTATATTTCCAATATGGCAGATACCTCCTTATCAGCAGTTCACGCACCCCTGGAGTTCCAGCAAACCTACAGGGGCTATGGGCACCAGCCCTCTATTCTCCATGGCGTGGCAACTATACCATCAACATCAACCTAGAGGAGAACTATTGGCCGGCAGAAGTAGCCAACCTTTCCGAGCTAGTACACCCTGTTGATGGTCTGGTAAAAGGTTTGTCTAACACAGGCAGACACAATGCCCAGAACTTCTATGGCATCAGCAAGGGATGGTGCGCAGGACACAACACCGATGTCTGGGCCATGTCGAACCCAGTAGGAACAGGCAACGAAAGCCCACAATGGAGCAACTGGGCTATGGGCGGGGCCTGGCTAGTGCAAACCCTCTGGGACCATTACGACTATACCAGAGACAAAGAGTATCTCAAGGAAACAGCCTATCCACTGATGAAAGGCGCAGCCGACTTCTTGCTGAACTGGCTCATAGAAGACCCTCACACCCCTAGCCAGCTCATCACCGCTCCATGTACATCACCAGAAGCAGACTATATCACAGACAAAGGCTATCGAGGAAGTTCTTTCTATGGAGGAACTGCAGACCTCGCTATTATCAGAGAGCTCTTTAAGAATACGATAAAAGGAGCGCAAACACTAAGAATAGACCAAGATTACCAACGACAGCTTCAAGCTACCCTAACTCGCCTGCGTCCATATCAGATAGGGCGACGAGGGAACCTGATGGAATGGTATCATGACTGGGATGACCAAGACTGGCACCATCGCCATCAATCACACCTATTAGGACTTTACCCATTCCACCAGATTTCCTTGACAAAAACACCCGACTTGGCACAAGCTGCGGCCAAAACCCTTGAAATTAAGGGGGACAACTCTACCGGTTGGAGTACAGGATGGCGCATCAACCTCTGGGCTAGATTGCATCGCCAAGACAAGGCCTACCAAATATTACGCAAGTTGCTCACTTACGTAAGTCCTAATGTCTATAAAGACCGAAAGCACCACTCTGGCGGCACCTACCCAAACCTCTTCGATGCCCACCCACCATTTCAAATAGACGGAAACTTCGGTGGAACCGCCGGCATCTGCGAGATGTTGCTGCAATGCGACGGAGAGACAATGGACTTGCTACCAGCCCTTCCTGCCCCATGGAGTGACGGAGAGATAAAAGGACTGAAAGCTCGCGGCAACTACTCTGTAGATATCACCTGGAAAAAAGGAAAAGTTAAAAAGGCAAGTATCACAAGCCTCGAAGGAGGCACACTTGCCATCAATTACAACAATAAGACAAAGAACATAACATTTAAGAAAGGAGGCAATATAGTTCTCAAATGAAAAGAATCATCACGATAGCATTTATCATCCTCTGGGCACTAAATTCTTTCTCACAAGAATTTGGCACCCATTGGATTAGTTTTCCTCTTCCCAACGATTCCTCGGAAGTCTTGTTCCGTCGTACCTATGCCCTGACAGAACAGCCACAAGAAGCCCAAATCACCTTCATAAGCAGCGGAAAAGTCAAAGTGTTTGTCAACGAAAGAAACATCACCAACGACATCACCTTTGGTAATCTGGACACAACAAGCACCGTGGCACACACTTACGAGATAACAAGGTTGCTGAACTCCCATTACAATACTATCGCCGTATGGTATGCCCCAACAAAAGGCTCACCTATCTCAAAACAATTGTCTTTGGAATTCTATGGCAAAGACTTTCTCGGCAATCCCTTCTATCACAAAGCAGATGGAAGTTGGAGTTGCCAAATACAGAAAGGAAGCTATACGAGAAAAAACAAGGAAACATTTGACAGTCAAAACTATCATTATAATTGGAAACAATCAGACTTCAACAAGGCAAAATGGTTACATCCCCTTGGCGCATTCCAACATGACAAGGCACTTTCCCTCACAGAAAGTTTAGCGATCTGGCCAAAAAGCACCAACGACAAACTCCACCATGTACTCAAACCCGTCAATTCACGCAAAGATTCATTGGGCATAGAGTATGTCTTTGACCGAGAATTTAAGGGCACTATCAGGTTGACCTTACGAGGGGCAAAGAAAGGAGAAACTCTCCTCATTGACGGATTTACCTACATCTGTAATGGAGAACTGGACGAGCAAGCATTCCGGCGTTTCACAACATCCAGACAAAGGACTGTTACCATAAGAGGAGACCAGCGCTTCAAAGCCAGTCAAATAACGCTGGTCGAAGCCCTAGAATATTAATCGAAAAAACTACTCTTTTTAATCAACATCCCATGGAATCCCTTAAATACCAACACGAAATTTCAATACCACAGGCAAAAGCCTTCCTACCAAAAGGCACATCTTGGAACGATGATATATTTCTCATCGAAGATTTAACCGCAGAAGATTTTCCGACTATCCCAAAAGATGTCAAATGCTTCGTCATCATACTTTGCACAGAAGGCAAGTTGAGATATGAGATTGATAGGCATACCGTATTTGCAGGAAAAAACGACCTCATTTTGCTCTCACAAGGACAACATACCAACAATTACAAAATCTTATCTCCCACTTTCAATGGCAAAGCTATATTGATTAAGTCTGAGTATCTTTTCCCCATAGTCCAAGACCTCAACAGCATCATTTCTCTAA
>CAVGEN010000079.1:0-80422 GCA_963628185.1 Waltera intestinalis
TTCCCATCCTCTCCGCCCTCTTGATATGGCTGATGGGTGTCAACCCCATCTGGGTGATCATCGCTGCCGCCGTGGGTGGATATATCTATGGTCAATTCATTCAACCAACGGAATAATAAAGACAATGTTGAATGTTAAGTGTTAAATTAGGCATACGCCCTCATAACACTCCCCAAAGTAACATTTAACACTTAACATTTAAAATTTAAAATATATGATTTTTCTTCAGCTTTTCATCGTATTCATTCAGATAGGCATCTTCGGTTTCGGAGGTGGCTACTCGATGGTATCACTTATCCAGGGACAAGTGGTGACACTGTATCATTGGATGACGATGCGAGAGTTTACCGATGTCATCGCCATCTCACAGATGACACCGGGACCTATCGGCATCAACTGCGCCACGTATTGCGGCTACACCGCCGTACACAATGCCGGAATGGGTGGCATGATGGCGATTCTCGGAAGCACCGTGGCAACCTTCGCCTTGGTTCTCCCCTCCCTCATATTGATGATTCTCATCAGCAAGATGCTCTATAAATATATGAACACATCGGTGGTGCAAAGCATCTTCATCGGTCTTCGCCCTTGCATTGTGGGCTTGGTGGGAGCCGCAGCCCTGCTGATGCTGAATCCCGAGAACTTCTCCACTCCTGAGAATCCTTGGCACTTTTACATCTCCATCGCCTTGTTCCTCGCCACCTTCATCGGCGTGAAAGTAGTGCATATCAATCCGATAAGAATGATACTATATTCGGCTTTCGCTGGGTTGGTACTGCTGTATTAACCATGTTTTATTTGCTGCTAACAAACAAAATTGTATGGATTTATTTATTGCCAATAAATAAATTCTTCTATTTTTATTTGGTGGCAATAAATAAAAGTTGTAATTTTGCAGGGTAATCAATAGAAAGAACTATAATACTCCGAGACACCAAAGTTATATTATTATAACCAGAATATCGAAATCGACTTCTTCATTCCAGAAGAGTCTTTGGCTATCCAAGCATCCTATACCATGACCGATGTTGATACTCGCAAGAGAGAGGTAGATGCACTGATTGCATTGACCAAGGTTCATCACCTACAAAAAGCCATGATCATTACATACGATGAGGAAGAAACGATCCAAGAAGGAGAACTGACTATAGAAGTGATTCCTATATGGAAATGGTTGGCTGAATTTTCTTAGAGAAATTTATGGAGGAAAAAATGAAGGAATAAACATGGACACAACAAATATCAGCATAAAAATGAAAGAGCATTTCAAATCATATTATATATGTATAGTAATTACTTTTTGTTTGCTACTCTTAACAAGTTGCAGAGAATCCTTTTCTCCAGCATTAAAAGAAATAGACAAAGAACTCTTCACTGACAGAGAGAAAGGAGAAGGCACACTAGACAGTATATGCAAGGCAGTCCCAAACACATCTACTGCCAACAAAAAATATTACCAACTTCTGAGATTGAAGGCGGATGATAAAGCATATCGTCCCATTACAGATAAAAAAGGTCGTATAGACTCATTAGTATCCTACTTCAAACATGCAGGAGACGATGACCTGTTGGCTGAAACCTATTTCTATGCAGGCAGAGTATATTACGAAATCGGCGACAAACCAGAATCACTCAAATATTACCAAAAAGCAAGCGAGAAAGTTGCCAAGGATAATTATGCCTTGCAAGGAGACATCTATAGTCAAATGGCAAATGTATACAGATATACAGATTTAGATAAAGAGGCTTTGGTTGCACTGCATCTTGCTTATAAGGCAGATTCTCTTGTTGGAAATATGAGAAAGCAACTCTATGACATAAGAGACATTGGGGAAACTTATTATAATAATAACCAACTATCAAAAGCCCAAGCATATTTTCAAAAAGGTATTAAATTAGCAGAAATAAGAAAGGACTCTCTTCTTCTAAAGTGTTTCCATCATGAACTAGCCAACATATATATTGAATATCAAGATTGGAACAAAGCTCTTTTACATGTACAAAAATACTTCTTCAATATGGAAGACATCCCTGACAAAAGTGGGATGTTAAGTACTGCTTTGGAAACCTTCACGCAAATTGGCGACAAAGACTTAATCAAACAATGCCGCCAACTCATACTCAAAGAAGGTAACATTTTCAGCAAACAATACGCAACAGAAAACATATTAACAACATCGGCACATGCGTATAATGACTCCAATTTCATGTCACAGCTTAGCTTGTATATTTTATATACCGATTCTGTTATCAAAGAAAGTCATGCCGATGCCATTAAGAACGCGGAACAATCATATAATTATAAATTAAAAGAAAAAGAAAACAAATATTTACAATCAAGCAACTTCGCTAAATCCATAGGCATTGTCATTGCTGTAATACTCATTCTTTTCTGTTACATCTATTTTCATCTAAAAATAAGAACCATAAAACAGAGCCAAAAGATATTAGAGCTAAAAGTGGATAAATATAAGTTGCTAAAAGAGAAAAAAGAGTATAAGCCGTTGGATAAGTTAGCAAAAGAAGAGCGAGAGGTTAGAGAGTCTCACATATACCAGTGTCTCGTAGCAGCCATAGGAGAACAAACTTTTCATTTGACAGAGAAAGACTGGAAAGACATCTAGGAAATAATCAACCAAGCATACGAAAATTTCGATTCTAACCTGCGTGGATTTCTAGATGTCAACCCCCAAGAATATAAAATATGCCTTCTCCTCAAAATGGGATTTTCTCCTACAAATATAGCCCATTTTGTGAACTTAACCAAAGAAGCCATCACTGCTTCTAGAAGAAGAATGTACACAAAAGCGTTCAACAAGAAAGGCAAGCCTTCTGATTGGGACAAAATCGTCAATTCTCTATAACATTCTAAAAGACAAGAATATAACAGTTATGTACACAAATGTACATAACTGCTTTTCTTCAATTGTACACACATTGTACACTCGAATTTGGAACTCTTTCTTCATTTTTTACTACTTTTGCATTCGAATTTAAACACGAAAAACAATGAAGAAAGTAATTCTCACCGTATTCCTATGCTTAGCAACAATAGGTATCACGCAAGCCAAAAGAGCGCATATCACAATGCGTACTCCGACATCTAGCTATAAAAACAAGAAGCATGGGTATATTCATCATGCTCCTGCCATTAGAGCAAACATACCAATAGTAGAGCTAGATGACAACAATATATCTATCAGTTCTATTCAAGCAGGTTCCAATGTTACATTAATCCTTAATGATGCACAAGGCAATATCATTCAACATAAATTTTAAATAGCAATGAGAAAATTATCATTTGGATTGATTGCCATACTTATGGCAATCACAGGTTTCACTTCTTGCAGCCAAGAGAGCGAACTTACCCCTGGGGTTCCAGAAGCAAAGAACCTCAACAACAAAGTTACAGTAGAAGAGGCTAAAGCCAATGTTCTTGACTTTGTCAACAATCTCAACAAGAGCAACACACGTGCTTTTTCCTCAAAAGACATCACTATTGCCAATGTCAAGCCTATTGCTTTTAAAGGCAAGACTAGAGCTGGCTCTTCTCTCAATACTGACACCTTATTTTATATAGTCAACTTCAGTGATAGTTGTGGTTATGCTATTGCTTCCGCCAACAAAAATGAGACACCTGTATTGGCTTTGATAGAAGAAGGCAATTATGACTATAATGAGAACGACTCTATCAACCCAGGTTTCGAAGCATTCATGGATGCCATGATTGAACGTGAGGTAAATGGTTCTCTTCATTTTACGGAAGTGCCAAGAGATGACTTTGGAGAAGGTGGCGGCGGAAGCAGCAACTACATCCCAGACAAGTTTGAAGTCATGAGTCCATTACTTAAGACAAAATGGAATCAATGGAGTCCATACAACACTTATTGTTCCAATTGCCCAACAGGCTGCGTAATTACAGCAGTTTCTCAAATTTGTTCTTATCTACAGACACCTAAGAATATCAGATACCAGTATAACTCAGAGTTTGGACAAGCAACCATGAACTGGGAAAAAATCAACCAAGAATGTTCACTCTATAACATTGGAGCACCACGTTCCTCTGACACACGTGAGCAAGTTGCTAGAATGATGAGATTTTGGGGAATAACTTTTGATGCAAAATATTCTTCGAGCAGTACTTCTGCCGATACTGGAGATGCCGTAAAGAAAATGAGAGAGGATTTTGGTTTTAATGCAACTAGCTTATCAGACTACAATATAGACAATGTCATAAAGGATCTTAAATGCGGCAATAAAATCATACTTATGAGAGGAAATGGACGTTATTATCATGTAGCATTTGTTGTAAGAAAGTATGTAGATGGTCATGCTTGGGTTGTAGACGGCTACATCGACCAAGTAAAAAATAACAAAGAAAGCAAGTATGTCCATTGCAATTGGGGCTGGGGAGGAAACGAAAATGGCTATTTCTTAAGTAATGCACTCAATGCAGAAGAATCCCCCGTTTACAATGATGATGTAACATCATCTACAAGAAGCAGCAACTTCAGATATAAATTAAAAACAGCAACCTTTACAAAATAAGAGACAAATGAAAAAATTCCATTTATTTTTCAATCTATCGTTGGCAATCATGCTATTGCCAACAATAGCTGCATGTGACAAAGACAACGGGGGCAACGATGCCATAGCCATTGCCCCATTTGATTTCATGATAAAATTTGAATCACCTATGGGAACAAACATACTAGATTCCCTCCAAATACAGCCAACAAACGAAAAAGAAGGCAACCAACTTGGTGATTTAACATTTAAATGGACAAACAAGAATAATGATTTAAACCAACACTGGAGCACACCAAATTTAGCATGGTCTAAGACAACAGCAGATTGGGGAGGATTTAATCCATATTTTTCATTTAAAGGGGTTGGAACTATTTTGGAAGTAAAAATTACCGACATATCAATATGGTCTACGTCCAATGGCAAATATCCGAAACGAGATGAAGAATATACGATAACGTTAACAAGCAAAAAAATTTTTGGTAACGAGAATCCTCATACAATCAAGTTCTACATTCACATAAAAAGTAAAGCAGTATATGACACTTACAAATGTGAAGTAGATGGAGTAGAGCAGCCACTTCTTTGGAGAGATTATAATCCAGATAAACTTCCAGAAAACAAGAAACTAGCAGGAGCACTGGTGATAATAAAGGTAAAACAATGATGTGACTAATTGTTCATAATCCTATATCAAATCTCCGTTCCGTAGTACGGAATGCACATTCGCAAGTTCAGAACGGCCATTCCGTAGTAAGGAACGCACATTCCGAACAACGGAACGGAGGTTTCTTATAGGTATAAAAAGATTTTTATTCTCCCTGACAACCACCCTTCTTATCGGCAGCATCCGTATCGCCCGTCAATCTGAATATAATCGGAACCATGTATTTCACATTCACAGCCTTGCCACCCTGCGTGCCAGGTGTCCACTTCGGCATACTGTTAACAACCCTGAGAGCCTCGGCATCCAAATCAGAATCGACACTTCTTGCCACCTTAGCTCCACTGACGCTTCCATCCTTGCTTATGATGAAAGACACGATGACACGGCCTTGCTTGCGAGCATCATAAGCAGTCTTAGGATATTTTACGTTCATGGAAAGCCACATCATCATCTTACCTTGACCACCAGGAAATTGAGGCATCGTCTCCACAACATCATATACCTTATCGCCTTGCTTGGCAGTATCGGCTACGACCTCATCCGCCGCATTGCTTTCCAAGACCCGAGCAGTCTCATGTGTGGTCAACAACTCGACCGCTTCGTTAGCCTTCGGATTAGCCACAGCCACATCCGAGCAGAACTCTTGCTCTGCCTTTTCTTGCAAGGTTGCCACTTCTGGTACTTGCTCGCCAATCTCACGAGCCACACTCTCGATGTTGCTCACCATGAGCAACGCTCCTGCCAAAGGTGCGAAAAGGAGGTACTTCACCTTGCCTATTTCACTAGTTCTACGCTTGTTCATCATTTTAATTCTTTTTTTAAGAGGTAATAAATTAAAATTATTAGCTATCTCAGTCGATGATTGCACCGGCTGTTGATAAGCCAAACCTAGAAGGTGATACTGATAGGATTTGCGCGCGTTGCCATCAGATAAAACACTTTCATCGGCTAAATATTCCAGATTGATTCTCACTTCTTGCTTCATGAGCCACACAAACGGATTAAACCAGCACAGCACCGTGAAGAGTTCCGAGAAGATGCTATCCACGGAATGAAGTCCACGAGCATGGGTACATTCATGAACCAACACCTCATGCAGTTGTCCACCCTCCAATGTCTGGGGATATACAAATATCCAGTGGAAGAAGGAGAAAGGACTGCCCTCACCTTTGAGCACATGCACCGTGACGCCCTCCACTTCTTGCTTTTTGGCAATGAAAGCCAATCGGCAGATGCAAGTTAACTGCCACAGCATCCGCAAAGAGAACCACGCCACACCTGTCCAATAGATGCCCATCACCACATCCATCCAAGTGATGTTCGGAGCCTGCGCCCTCACGACCACCATCGGATAGATGGTATCGGCATATACGTTCGCCATACTCATCATGGCAGGTGTATCCTTCACCCAATATTCCAGATTGAAGGCTGGTACAAACAAGGCTACGGCATAGATGAGCCACAGCGTCATACGGCGCAACGAGAAGAAGGTGTCACGGCTCACCGTCAGACGATAGAAGCCATAAAGCAGCACCAAGGCCGCATTGATTTTCAAGAAATATATTGCCATACTCTTTCTCCTTATGATTACTCTTCCGAACTTTCGATTTCCCGAATGATATCCTTCAAGTCCTCAGGACTTATCTTCTCGTCCTTGGCAAAGAAGGATACCATTTCCTTGAACGAGTTTTTGAAGTAGTTGTTGACAAATCCCGAAAGGAATCGTCTCTTATATTCGCTCTCTGCGATGGCTGGCATATAGACATAGCTTTTGCCGTCACGCTCTGCCTTGACGTAAGTTTTTCGCTTCAGGTTGTTCACGATGGAAGCCACCGTGGTATATGGGGGACGTGGCTCCGGCAGCAATTCGATGATTTGCTTGACGGCACATCTTCCCAGCCTCCAAATATGGAGCATGATTTCTTCTTCTTGATTAGTCAACTTTTCCATTGTTCGGTATGCTTTAGTTATACTATTTCTGATTCACGCTGCAAATCTACGAAATTTTCGTAATTCAATAACAACATTTGGGGTTAAAAAGCATTAACAATACTATATTTTAATATTTTACGAAGTTTTCGTAGATAACAATTTCAAATTACACCTTATTATATTTTAGTAAGTCATCCGCTCAAAATTGCCCGTTTTAAAACACTCATCAGTAAGGGCAACCAGTCTTCCCGACTAGTCGCCCTTTATTTTAATGTACAAGTTTTATAAAATAGCCTTGTTGCTACATTTTCACAAACTGGCAGCACGCTGTGCGTGCGCCAAGGCTATTCAAACTTTTGTAAAAGATAAAAATCTAATCCCATGCCTCCCAGACGTTGTGCTGCTTGGCAGCTTC
Source organism: Waltera intestinalis (assembly GCA_963628185.1). Classification (GTDB taxonomy): domain Bacteria; phylum Bacteroidota; class Bacteroidia; order Bacteroidales; family Bacteroidaceae; genus Prevotella. The sequence continues at coordinate 7,542 of CAVGEN010000079.1, forward strand.
GGTCACGTCCTCAGAAACTTCTCCTCCATATCCTAGGTTATCTCTTTTTTCGTCGTTGTCCTTATAAAGGACATTACCACCTTTTTCTGGACTGCCCGCCAGGATGTCTCCTTCCATTTTTAAGTCATTAAGACTCATCTTATAATCTGTATTACCTGTTGTGGCATTGGTGTCAAAAGTCTTGACCAAAGTGCCATGGAAGGTCAAACCGCCATTCACAGTTGTCTTTGCACCACCCATAAGGGCATCATCATCCTCCATTTGCTCCTTGTTGACTTTTTTGTTTACGAACGTAGATCCATAAGGAGCGGTACAAGTCACCTGAATCTTGGGTTCTGTAGTAGTACCATCATCCTGCGTTTCTGTTTCACCCACGTAAGAGACTGTCTTATCTTTCAGATTGCCATCTTCACCAATTCCATCGCTACCCGTACTGATGGTTGGCTTGATGATATAGCAAGAGGTGTAGGTTTGTGCCCCACTCCGGTGCCCATTTTGGCTATTGCCAAAGCGATGCAGCTTCCAACTTCCCACATACATAAGACGACGCTGTTCTCCACCTCCCTATATATTAAGGTGGCAAAGAGGTAGCTATGAGTTTCATGTCGTGGAACTTTTCGGCGGATGCTGTTTGAAAAAAATAACGAAATAAATGCGACTTTCCTTTGCCATATGCAAGATTTATCGTACATTTGCAGCAAAATTGCAAGAAGACAATGAACAAAAAGCTACTCTACTCCACCAGTTTGCTGGCAGCCACACTACCTGCCCCGTTGACACTTGCCGCACAAGGGAACAATGGGAACAAAAATACCAAGGCGACACCCGACCGCCCGAACATCATCTTCATACTTGCTGACGATCTCGGCTTGGGCGACTTGTCATGCTATGGTAGCCAGTGCATCAAAACCCCCAACATCGACAAACTCGCCGAAACCGGCACACGCTTCACGAACAGTTACGCCGGGTCGGGCATCAGTTCGCCCTCCCGCTGCTCCTTGATGACAGGCAAAAACACAGGCAACACCACCATCCGCGACAACACCTGCACGGCAGGAGGGCTTACAGGTTACAAGATTAGTCCGAAAGGAGACACCACCATTGTGAGAAGAGCCAACATCCTCCCCACCGACACCACCATCGCCACCATACTCAAGACTGCAGGCTACAAGACCTGCCTAGTCAACAAGTGGCACCTCGATGGTTACGACCCGAAGGCTTCGCCCATCTACCGCGGTTTCGACGAGTTCCACGGTTGGCTCATCAGCACCGTGGAATCGAACTCGCCCTATTATTACCCATACAACAGATTCGACAACGACAAACTCATCCACATCAAGGCAAACGAGCACGACAAGCACGTGAAGCACAACACCGACATCTCCACCGACGATGCCATCGACTTCATCAAGCGCAACCGCCACAACCCGTTCTTCCTCTACCTCGCCTTCGATGCGCCACACGAGCCATACATCATCGACAACACCTCGTGGTACGATGACGAATCTTGGGACATGAACGACAAGCGATACGCCTCCCTCGTCACCCATATGGACGCTGCCATCGGCAGACTTCTGAAAACACTCGACAAATTGAAACTCCGAGAGAACACGCTTGTCATCTTCGCATCGGACAACGGCGCCGCCGTACAAGCCCCCTTGAAGCTGTTCAACTGCAACGCTGGTTTCCGAGGTCGCAAGGCACAGCTTTACGAGGGAGGCATACGGGTGCCATTCATCGTCAACCAACCCCACAAGGTTCCAGCACAGACCCTCGACAACATCATCTACTTCCCCGACGTGATGCCAACATTCGCAGCCCTCACGGGTTCGGAGAAGGCATTGCCACAAGGCTACAGCGGCATCAACATCTTGCCTCTCTTCTACGGCAAACAGACCTATGAGAACGGCGACTCCATCAACACCGACAACCGACTACTCTACTGGGAGTTCCCCGGCAAGCAGCGTGCCGCAAGGAAGGGAGCCTGGAAATGCGTAACCATCAAGAAGAATGCGCCTCTCGAACTCTACAACCTCAAGGAAGACCCCACCGAGAGTCGCAACCTCGCCAAGGAACACCCAGAGCTGGTGGAGCAATTCGATAAGGAAATGAGAGCCGCACGCAAACCATCCCCTAACTGGCCATTGCCAGATGACAATGCCCAATGAGCCCCCAAACGCCCCTTCAAAGGTCTCTATAGAAGTGCATCGTTTCTGTTAAATTGCGCTAAAACAACGTTTATTCCGCTACGGAGCTACTTTTTAAGGCGTTCGTAGCGGAATAAGCACTATTTCCTTTTGCTTTTTACAAAAATTATCGTAATTTTGCAAGCGATTAAAAGAGATAGCTTATGTGTGACATGATAGGAAGAAAAAAGGAAATCGCAGAACTCAATCGCTACTACCATAGCGGCAGAGCTGAGTTTGTAGCTGTGTATGGTCGCCGTCGTGTAGGAAAGACATTCTTGATTGACGAAGTGTTCCACGACAATATGGTTTTTCATCATACTGGTCTTTCACCATACGGCAGACAGAGGAAGATTACCCTAAAAGACCAATTGCAAAACTTCTACTTTTCCCTACTCCGCCACGGCATGGAGAACATCGCACAGCCCAAGTCGTGGATGGAAGCATTCTTTATGCTCGAAAAGTTCCTGGAAACATGCGACAATGGTTCCCGACAAGTTGTCTTCATTGACGAATTGCCATGGATGGATACCGCTCGCTCTAATTTCCTCACCGCATTAGAGGCTTTTTGGAATGGATGGGGAAATACCAGGCATAACCTGCTGCTCATCGTTTGTGGCTCTGCCACCTCGTGGATGCTCGACAATCTAATTAACAACAAAGGTGGACTTTATGGTCGCTTGACTGGCGAAATCAAGTTGTCACCATTCAAGTTGAAAGAGTGTGAGGATTTCTACAAGAGTCGTGGCATACAAATGTCTCGCTACAATATCGCACAAGCTTATATGATTATGGGAGGAATCCCATTCTATATGAACTTCTTCAATCCTTCGTATAGTCTGACACAAAACATAGATGCCTTGTTCTTCGCACGCAATGCCAAGCTAGGCGACGAGTTCGATAGACTGTTTAATTCCATATTCGACAATGCAGAAGACTGCATGAAGATTGTACGATGCCTAGGAAATCGTCATGCTGGCTACACCCGCAAGGAAATCGCAGAGAAGACTCAACTGAATCCAAACGGCGACTTCACCAAGATGCTGAAAGCCTTGGTGGGCAGCGACTTCATTACCAAGTATGTGCCATTTGGTGCCTCACAACGTGAAGAACATTACAAGTTGATAGATTCATTCTGTTGGTTCTGGCTTCATTTCAAAGAGAGAAAACAGATTACACAAACAGATTATTGGCAGAAACACCTTAAAGAAAGCGACATAGCCTCATGGAGAGGGGTTGCCTTTGAGGAACTGTGCTTGCAACATATCACACAAATCAAATACGCCCTCAACATCGGTGCTGTTTCTTCGCAAGAATCTTCGCTCATCATCAGAGGAGATGAAGAGAGGGATGGCATGCAGATAGACCTGCTGATAGAGCGAGCCGATGACGTAGTGAACATCTGTGAGATGAAATTCTACCAAGCACCATTCACCGTCACGAAATCGTATGCACAAGTATTAAGTCACCGATTGCAAACATTGCAAGAGAAATTTCCTAACCAAACATTCCATCTCACTTATATCGGCAACACAGAGCTTGCGAGAAATGAATACACCGACTTATTCGTCTCAAGTATAACATTAGACGATCTCTTCACTTAAGGCAAGTGGCAAGATACTTAAAACAAGGGCTAAGGAAGGTAGATTTTGCCAAGAAATCCACCTTTTACACTTAATTAAGCATTTTGTCCACCTCTTCTTGCCTTTTTTTTTATAACTTTGCACAAGAAACAAACCTAGAGTTTCGACCACCATAAACAAATAATAAACAACCTAAAAATAAACAATGAACAAGAAAAGACAGTTTTTGCTTTCAGCAGTGCTCGCTTCCGCCATGGCTGCCAGCGCACAAGTGACCATCAACGTGGATGCCTCCAACCCAGGCATCAAGGTATCACCTAATTTATATGGCATCTTCTTCGAGGACATCAATCATGCCGCCGACGGAGGTCTCTATGCAGAACTTATCAGCAACCGCTCTTTTGAGGATTCCGACAAAGAAATTCCCACTTGGAAGACAACATCACAAGAAGGAGCGAAAATCAGCACACAGCTCGTCAACAAGAATCTTCTCAACCAAGCACAAGGCAAAGCCCTCCAACTTACCGTCGCTGCCTCTCCCAAGGCTACAGCCTCTCTCATCAACGAGGGTTTCTGGGGCATCAACGCCGTGCAAGGAAGAACCTACAAACTCTCTTTCTGGGCAAAAGGTAGCTACAAGGGAGGCTTGAAGGCTCGACTCACCAACGGCAAAGGCGACAAAGTGTACGCCGAGACTATCCTCAATGCCAAGATAAGTAAGAAATGGACGAAATACACTGCCGAGTTTACAGCCAACGCCAATGATGCGAAGGCACAGTTTGAACTCGTTGCCGACGGCAAGGGTACCATCGTACTTGACGTGGTAAGCCTCTTCCCTCCCACTTTCAAGAATCGCGAGAACGGTTTGCGCCCCGACCTCGCCCAACTTCTCTACAACATCCACCCTAAGTTTGTCCGCTTCCCTGGCGGTTGCTATGTAGAAGGACAAGAATCTCCAGAGAACGCCTTCCACTGGGAGAAGACCATCGGTCCTATCGAAGAACGTCCTGGACACAAAAATGTAAACTGGCGCTATCGCACTAGCGATGGCATGGGATTCGACGAGTACCTCCAGCTTGCCGAGGACTTGAACGCCAAGCCACTGTATGTGGTGAACGTAGGCCTTTGGCATGGTGGGTTGACACCAGTAGATAGCATCCAGCCCTGGATAGACGAGTGCTTGAACGCCTTGGAGTATGCCAACGGTCCTGTCACCTCCAAGTATGGCGCGCTCCGTGCCAAGAATGGTCATCCCGAGCCATACAACATCGAATACCTGGAGATAGGCAACGAGAACAACCAGCCTTCCCCTGCCCAACAGAGCGACCACTACTACGAGCGATTCAAAAAGTTCAAGGATGCCGTACTGGCTAAATATCCCAAGATGCACTTAATTGGCAACGTGGTAGCATGGGGCGACGACAATCCTAAATGGCATAGCAACGAGAGCGTAGAGTTGCTAGACGAACACTATTATCGCAACCCGGCCTGGTTTGCCGAAAACTTCAATAAGTATGACACTTACGACCGCAAGGGCAGCGAGATCTACGTAGGCGAATATGCCGTGACCCAAGGCTTCGGCAACATGGGGTCTCTTGATGCCGCCCTAGGCGAGGCAGTCTATATGATGGGCATCGAGAACAACAGCGACATCGTGACCATGGCTTCTTACGCCCCTATCTTTGCCAACCTCAATAACCGTATGTGGGCACCAGACATGATACAATATACCTCTGACAAGGTATTCGGCACACCATCTTACTATGTGCAGAACGTGATGGCGAACAATATTGGCACTCGAGTATTACCAGTAAAACAGGATTCACCCTACAAGTATGACCAAGCCAAGGTGAAGCCTGCCACTTGCAGAGTGGGCATGGGCACATGGGGTACACAGGTTTCGTTCCAAGACCAAGGCTATAGTGACGACAAGGGCAACGCCCTGCCTATGACCTTACAACTTCTGCCTACTGACATCCATGGCAAATGGCAGGCTGGTACCGACGGCATCATCAAACAGACATCCAACGAGGAGAGCTGCATCCGCCTAAACCCAGGCGAAATAACCAGCGACGGCTATATATATAAGGTACGCGCGAAGAAAGACGCTGGCAACGAAGGGTTCCTCATCGTCTTCAACTACGTGGATAAGAAGAACTACTGTTGGTTGAACCTCGGCGGTTGGAACAACACCCAGCACGGCATCGAGCAAATCGTAAACGGTTCCAAGGCACAAGTTGCAACAACCCCGGGCAAGGTGGAGACAGGCAAATGGTACGACATCGAGCTAAAGGTTGTAGGCGACAGCATTTTTGCCAAGATGGATGGCAAGGAAATATTCGCCACCAAGTTGAAGGGCAACACCTTACCAGGCATCTTCTCGACGGCAACTCTCGATGAAAACACCGGCGAGGTGATTCTGAAGATTGCCAACACCAGCACCGAGAGCACCACAGCCAAGGTGGTTCTGCAAGGCAAGGACATCAAGGACGGCAAGTTGATTCGCCTCTCTGCCAAGGACGGTCTGGAAGAGAACACCATCGACAACCCAACCAATATTTACCCTGTGGAGAGTTTCATCACCACAAGCAAGAACGGAGCAGAAGTTGAGATACCAGCCAACTCGCTCAACATCTTGAGATTGAAGTAAAAAGAATCATGGCGACATATCCTGCGAAAAGCAGGTGTGCCGCCATTTTTGTCGTATGCCGAGCATGACAAAAGAAGGGCATGCCCACTCATCATCAAGCAGCCATGCCCCAACATTTATTTGAGAGAGAATTAAAAGCAAATACCAACAATGGCATAAATGCCATTATAATTAGGTAGGCCAGCGGTATGTGACTTCACATGCTTGAAACCTATGCCCAGATAAGGGCGAGTTTTCCTCGTGCTAACATTACCATACCAGATTACATTCACATTGTATGCAGTATGCTTCCAATCCGCATTGCCGATGCTGTTGGTAACAGAAGCACGTATATCAAAGTTGTCGGAAGAGTTCTTGGGATTAGTCAGCCTAAAGCCCAAACCACCACCAAAGGATGGACTCTTTGTATAAGTCTTCACTCCATCCTTGTCATAAAGCCCCAATACCCCCTCTGCTTTCACAAAACCGTAAAAGCGAGAGCCAAAATTATAGCCAAGGTTAGCATTCATCATCAAAGGAGTATATCCCTTATTCTCCATGCCAACACTTACCCCAACCTCAAACAAGCACTTGTCCAAGAAACTGCAACGAGTCTCCGTTCCCTGTTCCTGCGCACTCATTGGCAACACCAACAAGGCAGCCATTAATACAAACAATAATCTTTTCGTAAACATTATAAACAAATATCCTCTATTCTTCAACGGCAGTATCATCATCACCTTTCCAAAGACGGTTACTAGCATTACCCACAATTACACCATTTCGCAAGTTTTGCTTAACATCAGCAGACAATGCAGCATCATCTATCATTTTCAGCACTTTATTCATATATTCTGTTGTCAAACCAGAAGCCTCAGCATAAGGAATGCCATTAAAAAACTCTTTTATAATCTCGATTTCTCCTTTCTTTGAAGGATATTTACTCTCTAAATATTCAGAATAAGCGTCAATATCTTTTCCACCTTTGTATTCCTTTTCAAACTCCAAGAACTCAGAACTGAGAGTAACTATCTTTACAGAATCCTCTGTTGATATTTCGCCAAGATTTGGATAATTATTTCGAACCTCGGCCAACAACATATTAGGATATTCAGACACAGGAATCTCCATCTCATCCACAGCAACATCAAGCAAAACCTTATTATGATAAAGTCCAATGCTATCCATTACAGAAGCCTCTTCCTCATCACAAGACACCAAGCCTTCATCGTCATCATAATGAGCTATTTTATCATTAATCTTAACAGTAGTATCTGAATTACCGGCATTAGTCGGATTATCAGTTACCTCTACCGCAGCGCATAATGCAGAAAATGAAGCTGCACCAGCTACCGCTCCAGCAGGACCTCCAAGAAAATACCCCCATAAACCTCCTACCGCATCTGCCAAAATACGACGACACAAATGAGCAAACCATCCTCTCGTTGCAGGACTCAGAGCTTGCATTTGTCCGTTAAGTTCAGCTATCTTAGCGTGCAAAGAAGCTAAAGAGTCGAGTTCCGCAGTTACTTCTGTTGAAGATGTTGCAGGGGTACTCACAGAGTCCTCATTAGAGCATGACACAAATAACATGGTCAATGCCATCACCAAAAACATAAATACTTTTTTCATTCGTCTAAAATTTTATGTCAATATTACCAATTAGCTTCATAAGACTTACCATTGATGATTATCGTTAACGGTTCGCCTTCTTCCATTATTCCATCGGGGATTTTAACCGAGCAACTTGACGAAGATGCCACAGAAGTTACCTCATATATAATAACTCCATCATCATCAAATATCGTCAAAACAATGGTAGAACCAGGTGCAACAAAATTCAACATTAAAGCATTCTCGTTCAATTCTGCCACAGATTGGTTCACCCGAACAGGTGGTGCATGCCGAATAACACCTTTACCTACACTTTCCGAAGAAGGTAGTACTTGAACCACCAACTTCATTCCCATAGTTTCTATTGTTCCCATCAGAGAAAACAACATCAACAATAGCAATAATACCTTTTTCATTCTTTTAAATTTTAATTTAACGACTGCAAAAGTATGAATTTTCCAACAAAAACTATATTTTTGGAATGTACAAAAAGTGTACATTTGCAATTAGCTTGCTATGTACACTATGTACAAAGCAAGCTAACACTCTCTATTTCTGCACTATAAAGACTGCACAATGTTATCCCAATCCGCAGGTGAACCTTTTTTCTTAAAAGCTTTTTGATACATCCTACGCCTAGATGCAGTAATTGCCTCTTTAGTCACATTTAAAAATTTCGCAATATCTGTTGGAGCCACTTCTATTTTAACAAGCATACAAATTCGATATTCTTGCAAACTCACTTCTAAGAAAGTTTGCAAGTTTTTATCAAACCCAACATAAACTTCATTTATTATTTTTTTTAGGAGTTTCCATTGTCCTTCAGTCAATCTATAAGTATTATTTTCTTTTTCTGCTAAAACTATCTTATAAATATCTGATCTCTTTATTGCAGCATGCTCTTTTTCAGTCGCTTCTATGGGTTTTATCCTAATTTTCTCTTGAAGACTTTCGTACTTATCCAACTTCAACCTTAAAATAACTTCCTTTTGTCTCATTGTTCGGATTCGCATATGATAAAAAAGGAAAAATAACAGAAACATAACAAATACTAAACCTATCACTAAGCTCTTTATAGAATTTTCGAACTGCAAATTCTGATTTTCTATTTCCTTTTGGTCGTAATTATATATTTTTTCAACTTTCTTCACTGACTCAGCCTTATCTTCTTCTATGATTGAATCTGTGTACAAAGCACAACTATCATAAATGGATTTGAAATCTGAGTCTTTGGTCGCTTCTATTTTCGAGGATAACAGATTCATCAAAGCAGTTCGTCTTGCAAAAATGTTTCCAGATTTCAACATTAGATTTCGACATTTCTCAACCTTCATGGCATCATCAAAATGTGTATAAACTATCAATGCTGTCTCTAGTGCGCCACTCACATCGGGAAATTTCCCTATACAGTCTATATACTCATTAGTATGACAAAGTGCCTTTTCCCATTCCTCAGTTACAACAAAAGTCATCGCAAGTGCATGATGGAAATATTTCACCATTAAAGTATCATGCTCTTTTTCTGCAAGATTAAGTCCTTTAAATAGAATTTCTCTTGATGCACTAAAGCTCTTTAAAGAACGACACGCTTCTCCCATATCTCTCAAATCAAAAAGCATATTATGCTTATTACCACTCAAAGAATCAGCCTTCCATGCCATTTGAAGAGAATACAATGTTTCATCATACAAATCCTTATAACTATAGACATTTGCCATTTGGCAATAAATATCTCCTTGCAAGGCATAATTATCCTTGGCTACATTTTCACTGGCCTTCTGATAAAATTTCAGAGACTCCGGCTTATCACCTATTTCATAATAAACCCGACCTGCGTAAAAGTAAGCTTCTGCCAACAAGTTTTCATTACCAGCATGTTCAAAATAAGAAACCAAAGTATCGACACGGCTCTTCCACTTTTCTATAGGACGATATGCCTTGTCAGCAGCTTTCAAACGAAGAAGCTGACAATATTTTTTATCTGCTATTGACATATTTCTATCAACCTTGCATATACTATCAAGCATAACTTCGCCACGCTTGCTATCACTCGACAACAAACGGTCTGTCTCACGCAATGCTGGCGAAAACTTCTTGTCACAGCCAGACAGTAATGCGATGATAAAAACTGATACGAATGTGGTTAGTACATTATTTCTCATTGCATTTGATAATAAATTAAAGTCCATAGAAACCAAAGGGCATGCCCACTCATCATCGAGCAGCCATACCCCAACATTTATTTGAGAGAGAATTTATTTATTCAAACCATTTTTTGCAAAAGATGCGAATGATATTTTCTTTGCGCCACTAGCATCCTGCTTCAACAAATAAGGTTCCAGCATCACCATCAAAGAACCGACCCTAGTCTTTGACGAAAATTCCGTAGATGAGAACGCATAAAGAGCCAAATAGTCAACTGGGTAAGACCACACCCCGTCATCCTCGAACAAAGCATACGTACCATCCTCCGCATCATACTGGAAAGGAGCAGAATACGATATGGACTGTGACCAGGTGATATATCCTGTGGACGAACTTCCTAAAACCGTACCCACTGCATAGGTGGTATTTTCATCTACCTGATAATCACCCACATAGGAGCCACCAACTACAGAAAGTTGACAGGTAGACTTGTCTAAGGTTACTGGAATCGTGAATCCAAACTGAGGCAACACCAATGTAACGTTGCCTTTTTCATCTGTTCCTAGTTGCGCTGCAACTGCATTAAGTTTGCCTGTCGATCGGTTTGTATATGCCAAATAATACGAACCGGCAATATCAGTGTCAAAATCATATTGTGATACCAACACGGAATCCTTAAACTCACCAAACTGATACTTTACATATCCTTTACGAATATGTCCTGTAGCATTTGCTTTGGTTGTCACAACAATACTATCAGCCTCCAATTGAGCAGAAAGCCAACTCTCTGTCGTGCTGACAGAAGGAATTCCATTGCTATTCAGTGCAAACGCCTTACGAGTGCCAGCATCAGAACAAGCCAAAGCCGTTCCCATGTCACTTTGGAAGTAGAAACCTTGTTGCTGGACAGTAACATTCACAGAGTCAACACCCGACTTGATAGTAAGCAAACTAGCACGACTATTGTTGTCCTCATTGTTTTCAACGGATACCTCCAAAGTGGAATCATTCAAAGCCACCGCCTTACACCACTCACTTGCACAAGAAAAAGTGATAGGACCATCGGCTTTCACAACTACCGCCCCTGTTCCCGCATTAGCGGTAAACAACACATCAGACTTTACTACCGATATAGTAGAAATCCGATTGTACTCCGCACCCACCTCGTCGTCATTGCTACAAGCGACAAACGACAAGGCGAAAACAGACATACATATTAAACTAAATATCTTCTTCATAAGAATCTCTCCTTTTATCGTTTTACCAATGCATAGATATATGGAAGACGGTTGCTCCCATTCATCATCCAAGCAGAATTACTAAATTGTCCCACACTTGAACCTGATGTCGATACAGACCACAAGATATAAGAGTCAGTAACCAAGCCTGAATATGAATTCGACTTAAACCGATATACTGGTTTTTCCGAATCCATGTTCCACTGAGTTTCCATACCAGCCGCAGAAGTCCAGGTTAGAGTTCCACCCGAGGCACGTCCCCAAGCACATAGCCAAACATTGTTACCACCATAAGAACCTACAATCTGGGCATTCCATTCCAAATTACCTTTGCTCTTATTAAAGTTCAATGCAGGCTTGATATTGTCGTTGAGCCCCTCCATAATATAACCTGACTTATCGGCATTAGGAGTCAAAGTCACAGGGATAGCACTATAGGTAGTCTTTCCTGTCGTAGCATCCTTTGTTGGGTTATAATACAAATAGTAATCACCCGCATACAGGGCGTACTTCACGTAGTCGGCAGGCAAAGTACCTTGGAAACTAACAACCGTACCAGCAGAAGTCGTACCAGAAAGCATATTGTTTTCCGCATTATAAGTCAATTCACCTAACTGCTCGCCATTGAAATATAATGGTTTGTAAAATCGAATACCATTATCAGTAAAGGCAAATGCCTGTTGCTGAGTCTGTGACGCATCCTCATCAGAAACAACCAACTGGCGACTGTCCAGGTCAAACTCACCCACGTACTTGACACCTGCCACAGTACCCTTAAGCCCTGAGACGATGAAATTATCCTCTACATCCAGCACCTTGGCGATATATTCTTCTGCGGTAGTCTGAAGTTTTCGGAAGTAAAGAATATTGCCAGTTTTCTTCCCATGCACCTTGACTACATCAGAACCGATGGAATCCACAACAAACTCAAAGTCACCATGATAAGCCTCATAATTGCTTGATGACGGAGTAGCCAATAAATGCATCAAGTCATTATAAGTGTCAAATGTCAAGACTGGTCCTTGGTCATTGGTCATCTTATAAAGACTTTCAAAAAAATTAGAGGGTGCCAACTCGCCACCTACCGTGGCCTTACCATCAGCAAATTTCACTGTGAACACGTATCCACCCAAAGATTGGTCTGAGTAAGGATAAAGGTCAAGCACCCAACCATTCTCTGAACTGACAAAAACCTTGTCAGCAGCATCCATAGCCTCTTGCACTCGCAAGGAAGCATCTTTGTCGAAAATATCCTCCTGGTCTTTCAAGCAAGACTGGAAAGCAAACATCGGCAAAAGGAGCAATAAATATATGAATATCTTCTTTTTCATAACCTTTAATGTTAGAGTTATTTCACACTAATATCAGTTAAATCAACTTTACCTGCAACCAAATCAGCCTGGCGACGAAGAATTGTGGCACGGAGCTTATCCATATCAATGCCCCATGAATCTTGCATATAGGCCTTCACAATGTCAAGTTTAGCCTGCAAAAGTGCAGATCCAGACTCACCAGCCTGACTCATCCACAGATTCCACTGCTCTTGGGAATTGGTGACATACATAGACATCATTTCTGCAAAATCCTCGGTATCGGAATGCTGCGAATAAGCAGAGATAAAGCCTCGGGTAAGATAGTCTTCGTCAAAAGGCGAATCACTCCAAGAGTCCGCCACATAAGAATTACCCGTTACCAACTGGAACTCTGCCGAATAATCTTTTGTTTGGTTCAGAATATGGGTAAACTCATGATGAATGGTCTTAAAGTAATATTCATTAAGAGCAGCAGGACTATTCTTATACTGATCAAGATAGTTTACCCCAGCCAAGAGAATCTTCTTGCCACCCTCGGCAGTACCCAAGATGAAGGTCCCATTGTTTCGATACTCCCACTCCCCAATGGTATAAATCATCTTTGGGAAATAAGCTCGCGTAAAATCAACTCCAGCCACCTCGTCATAAGCCTCCAGGCAGAGATACTTCACCAAGTGAGCCATCTCTATCGCCTGATTCAAATCGGCAGGAACTGTATAATAATCAGGATCCGTCTCCTTATATTCATAACGATACTTGAAATCGAGGTTGTAGGTATTAACAAAATTGACTCTCAGCCATTTGTCAAAATCGTTGACCTGTTTCTTGTCTGCAGTAATCACGCTTTCGGAGCTCAATTCGTCTTCCGAACAAGACATGAAAGAGGAGCCCACAACTACTGAGAACATGGCATATAATAAATATTTCTTCATGTTGTTTCCTTATTATTTAATAATACGAAGTATTCCTCAAACGTTATTTTTTCTCAGCACGAGGGTTAGCAGGGCAACCTGCATCACGTACCTTCTTAGGAATCTGGATGGCACGACGCTCATCATCCTTGGTTAGAACATCCGTCTTTGTTGCAGGTACGCCACTTGCACTCATTGTGCGACGGATAATTTCTATACCATAACGCTTGATGTCAAACCATCGGAGGCCTCCTTCCATCGTCTCGATACGTCGGAAGCCCAGTACACACTGAAGCATACACTCTTGTGTACTTCCCTCTGCATCTATAGTGAAAGTTGGATTCAGATGCTTCTTGATGGTTGACTCTATACCCTGTGGGTCTTCATCGGTAGCAGTATAAGAATAAGGAATATCCTTATAGAAACTCGTGATATTCTCAGGCGTAAGAACCAACTTCGTATTGATACAATTCTGCATCCAAAGAGTCAGGTCGGCAGCAGCCTCATCATATTTCTTCAACATAATATAAGCCTCGGCACGATTAAGCAAGCACTCATCCGTGGTAAAAGTTGTAATCACCGAGCGGCGATAACCAATCTGTGCAACAGGATCGGTATATTCAAACTTATAAGGCATCTTCCAGAATATAACCTTATCCAAATTCGTTGCCGAATAGGTCTTCATGGGAGAATAAAAGGAAGCACTGCCCCAAATATTTTCAGCCTTGCCATCTTCATGACTTGCCACATAAGCCCCATGAGAATACTTTGAATAAACTCGATATGGCCCAAACACCAAACCTAAACTACTCATAGCAGTATTAATTAACAGGTTGCAATTAACACTAGCATCAATGTATTGATTCGTAACTGCATCGTAGGTCTGAGCAAGCTGGGCTATACCTACCCAATCACGCAACATGGTTTTTGGCTGACTACCCAAACACTTGTTAGCATATTCCACAGCCTTATCCCATTTTTCGTAATAAAGGTAGAAACGAGCAGCAAAAGCATAAGCAGCACGAGTGTTGAAGTGATATTTTGGTACATCTAGATGAGAGTCACCCACCATAGGCAAAGCCTCCTGGATGTCCTTTTCTATCTTCTCATAGTCTTCCGCTACAGTTCCACGAGGTACCTGTGCCAACAACTCGGTAGAAGTCGCATTGACATAGGGAATACCGACATCAGTGGCGCTTGTCAGTGAATTATAAGCCTTGGAGAACAAATTAACCAAGATAAAGTGGTTGTAAGCACGGCAAAGCAAAGCCTCAGCCTTCTCCTCTTTCAATGCAGTCGTAGTTGCCCCACCGAGAGACTCGATACCATCGAGAGCCAAGTTGGCATTGGCAATGGCAAGATAACTATCTTCCCAATAGCTCTCAGGAGAGTCATTGTTTGTCTCGGTTACGTCTTCCCAAGCATACACCTGATCAACAAAACGATCGGTATAAGGATTAGATTCTCCATAATTATCAGAGTTGTCTGACATCAACTCTGTAACCAATGCAAAAGTATGGTCTGGATAGGCAGAAGTCAAGATGCTTTTTACCTTTGACTCTGAGTCTATTGTTGTACGGTTGTCAGGCATTGTGTCGAGGAAATCATCGCATGAAGTCAGCGAAGCTCCTGAAGCAAGAACCATCAACACATATAATATTTTCTTTTTCATACGTATTCTCTCCATTTATTAAATACCCAAGTTCAATGTCATTGTAAACTGGCGAGCCATTGGCACTGCCACACCACCAGTGTTGAAAAATTCAGGATCCTGTCCATTCAACTTTTTGTCGGCATAGATCAAGAAAAGATTCGTTCCCTGTAGTTTCAAAGACAAATTGCTCAACTTTAATGCTGAAACCAAAGACTTCGGGAACTCATAACCCAAAGAAATCTCCTTCATACGGATGAAATCACCTTTGGCGATGCGCTCCGTAGAATAGTTGTAAGCATTGTAAGCGTAAGACAAGTTGGTATCCATCTTGT
This sequence comes from Waltera intestinalis, assembly GCA_963628185.1. Classification (GTDB taxonomy): domain Bacteria; phylum Bacteroidota; class Bacteroidia; order Bacteroidales; family Bacteroidaceae; genus Prevotella. Next base: position 23,147 of record CAVGEN010000079.1, read on the forward strand.
TCTGAGTCTTGCTGGCAATAACAGGAATGGTAGTCTTGCTCTCATCACCCGGAACCGCCCATCGATTCTTGAATTCCTTTGGAGTAGATGTCAAGTCATCATATTTATTTTTGAACACGGGGTCCAGACGAACAACATTTCCAAAAGAATAAGTAAGGAACACATTCAGCGTGAAACCTTTATACTTAAAGATATTACCGAAGCTACCCACATCAGTAGGATCCACACTTCCCTCATACTTCAAGTTTTTCAAATTCTCAGGGTCAGAAGACTGAAACCAAATATCACTTACCGTAACCTCACCGTCCTGATTGATAAAGGTAGGAAGACCTTCATTGTTCAAACCCATGAATTGGATAGAGAACAAACTTCTTACAGGATACCCCTCTTGGGCAAAACCAGTTCCCGACACCAAGTCTATGATCCGCTTGCTGGTCTTCAAGTCTGTAACCTCATTGTGAGTATGTGAGTAGATGAAACTTGTTGACCAAGAAAAATCCTTAGACTTAATATTGGTTGTATTCAAGCTAATTTCTACACCACTTGATTTCATGGAAGCGATATTGCCATAACGCTGTACCTCACCAGAAATTCCCCAAGTATTAGCAAGACCTATCAAGTCATAGTTGTTACGCTTGTACCAATCAAGAGCAAAATTAATGCGGTTGTTCAAGAATCCAGCCTCCAAACCGAAATTCAGCTCATGCTTTTTCTCGTAAGTCAAATCACTGTTGGCTGCTTCCTTCTGATACAAGGCACTCTCTTTCACGCCAGAAAATGGACGCCAAGGATTCTGACTGCCAATAACAGCATAAGAGTTGGTTACAGAAGGACGATCACCTGTCAATGAGTAAGAAGTTTTCAACGTCAAATGAGACAATGCTGGTTCCAAAGACTTGAACCAATTCTCCTCATGAGCATTCCAAGCTCCAGAAATGTTCCATGTAGGCATCCAACGAGCAGAACGGCTCTTGCCCAACCCATTGGTACCCTCGTAACGGACTGTTCCATTGACTGTGTACTTACCTTTATAAGAATAGGTAGCATTGGCAAAGAAGGCAGCACTACGTTGGTGCTTGTTTACCAAAGTATAATAATCAGAGTTTTCTTCGACACCCTTCTTGAATACTTGGTAAGCATAATTAGCAATCTCGCCCATGGTATATTGCATACCCCAGCCACGGAACCATGTGGAGTGGCGGTCGTTGCTATTGGTTTCCATACCTCCATAAAAATTGACAATATGATCATCGTTGAAGACATCGTTGTAGCTTACAGAGGCACGCATGTCCCATCCGAACAGGCGGTTGTCTGTACGCTCATATATACCACCATTAGGCAGCACCGAAACAGGCAACGCATAAACGTCATCGGGGTCGGTATAGAGCAATGGATTCTTGTCACGGATGGTCGATGTACCCATAGCACGATAAGCCAGTGCCTGATTGGAACTATCCAAGATATTATGCTCCTGAGATGTAGAAGAATACTTCACCGCACCTAACAAAGACAATTCAACCTTCTTGATTGGCTTGTAATTCATACGACCTTGCAGACGGAAGTCAGTAACATTCAAATCCATGTAATTCGTCTCCAACTCATGAAAGATGTTGAAGTCAGCATAATTACGTGTGTAATATTCATTTGGGTCTAGCGCACGTGACGTATTCAAAGCATATGAATAAGGGTTGATATCAAAATCACGCTTCACCTCACCCGACACTGCATCTATAGAACTGCTCAATGTACCTGGTGCCTTCTGCTTACGATAGGAGGCATTGCTGATAAGATTCAAATTTAACTTATCCGAAATATTGAACGTAGAATTCAAGTTAGCAGTATAACGCTCCACTTTACTCTGCAAAGTCCATCCTGGATCGAACATCGCACTGGCGGAAGCATAGTACTGAGCCTTGTCTGTACCAGCACTAACACTTACGGAATGATTGTGCTGGATAGCGGTAGAGAACAAAGAGTCAAACCAATTGGTATTTCTATATTCTGCACTGCGGAGGTAAGCAGCTTTAGCCTCTGGTGTATTAGCCAACGCAAACTGACCGGTTGTCGCATCATACTGTCCTAACAGCTGATACATTTTTCCATAGACACCACTGGCTGAAGCAGTTGAAGTCTCTGCGTAGTTCAAATATCCTTTCTGTTCTAATTCCTGATAAACCGACATTTGATCTTGTGAGTTCATGATATTGAAATTAGAATAGCTAGGTTTCAAGCGCATCGTGTATTCACCAGTATAGCTCACACGAGCTTGACCAGCACGTCCTTTCTTGGTTGTCACAACAATCACACCAGCCATGGCACGAGCACCATAGATAGAGGTAGCAGAACCATCCTTCAAGATTTGGAAACTCTCGATGTCATCAGAGTTCAAACCGGCAATAGCAGAAGAAATTAAGGTGTTTGCATCACCAGAAGACAATTGGTCTGCACTAACGTCCACAACATCCTCCATAATAACTCCATCTACTACCCAAAGAGGCTTTGAACTACCATAGATAGACGTAGCACCACGCACACGAATTTTCGGAGCAGTACCAAATGTACCAGAGACATTCTGTACAGAAACACCTGCCGCACGTCCCTCAAGTGAACGGCTAATATCCGCAACACCATCAAGTTTGGCTTCTGCTGCATTAACACTAGCGGCTGCTCCTGTAAAGAGACGCTTATCTACCTTCTGCATACCCGTAACCACGACCTCGTCAAGGCTCTTACTGTTTGCCTTCAGTTTAACAAGCATGTTTGCAGCAGGAGCTACGGTCTGGCTCTCCATACCAATGTAGCTAACTACGAGTTTTTTACCTGCAGGTACATCCATGGAGAAGTGACCATCAATGTCTGTGACCGTTCCCGTCTTATTCGCACCAGCGACTACTACGGAAGCACCAATGATTGGTTCACCATCCTCCAGAGAAACTACGGTACCTGTCACTTTCGTTTGAGCCATCGCCCCCCCAAAACAGAAGAGGATACTGACCAATAAGAAAAGCAGTCTTTTTTCCATAAAATTCTCTCTTAAATAATTAAAACTCTATATTACTTTTAATACTTTTCTAAGTTACTTAAACATTCTTTAATAGAATTCGCACTCTTTACATGGCTGCAAAATTAATAATATATTCTGAGACTACACAACTTTTTGCAAAGAAATTCCATTTTTTACTTACTTTTTTCCATTTTTACGCCAAGACAAGCTAACTTTCCACACATTTCCCTCTACCAAATCCGTTTTGTCATCATTAAACAACTTTCACTTAATTTTCAAATACATGCTCATATATAATAAATGGTGAATGATATTAGCTTCTACCATTTCCAAAAAGTCCTTCACCGTTTCGCTTTATCATCTGATAGTCATAGCGTCATGGTGAAGGACTTTTTGAAACATGCGAACAACTTTTTCTATTGTTATTTCACTAAATACTTTTTACCATTAATAATATACAGACCTTTAGCCAGGGTAGATTTGTCACCACCTACCACCTTGCCATCTATCGTATAAACAACAAAAGCATTTCTCTTACCAGTTGGAACCTGCTGAATACTCGTAGCAGATGTTCCGACTATAGTAAGAGCACCCCAATTGGCATCCGACTTGAATGTTTCAACCAATTCATCAGGAACGATAACAGTAATCGCTTTCAAATCCGTAAGATACTGGAACAAGTCCTTTGCAAAATAAGGTGCCTTTGTCGCACTATAAGAAGACCAATCGATTGTCTTCAGAGCTTCATTGCTACCAAATGCGTACTTCCCCAAAGTAATAGAAGCTGGCAACTTTACACTTTCCAACTTAGAACATTGGTCAAACAAGCTCTCGCAACTTGTAATGCTATTACAAGCAGACAAATCAACAGAAGTGAGGTTCGCACAACCGAAGAAGGCATCCGTCATATTCGTGACATTGGTACACCCAGTCAAATCCACACTTTCTAAAGCAGTGCAATTCTGGAACACAGAACGCAAGCTCACGATATTTGCAGCTTGATCCGCCACTGGCATGGTTACTTTCTTCAACTCTTTCAGACCACGAAAAACACCATAGCTACTCATTCCATATTGAACATAAAAATATGTTTTTGGAGCAATCTTAGCCTGACTCATATCAATTTCTTCAATCGTAGAGTTACCTACTGGTGGGAAACCAGTATTGTTACCAATCGCCCCAGTCAGAGCTTGAAAAGACGAAGTGGACCATTCACCTATCAAAATCAATTTCTTAGCATCATTCAACTGAGCTGGAATATCGGCAGCATCCACGACATACACCTTGTCATCCTCCTGACTCTCGACAGCACATTGTATCGGAGTAGGAACGAATGTCATCTGGTCTTCCGTACAGCAATTACCCAACTGACCTGCGCGGTTCTTGCCCCAGCCATAAATCTTGCCATCATTGGTCAAAGCAACACAATAACCGATACCACCCGCAATGCTTGTCAAATTCAACTTAGAATCCAACTTTACAACAACAGGAGTTGTTATTGTCTCTATGCCCGAAGAAGCATCTGCCGCAACACCAGACCCATCACCTAGCGCACCGTCGGCATTAGACCCCCAAGAGTAGATTTTCGAGACAATGCCATTTTCGCCAACAGCAACATGACGATTGTAGTCAGAACCAGTGATTGCCAGCACATTGCCACCTACGGCTTTCACCTCATAAGGCTCCGACATAGTCTCCAAATCTGCATTGTTAAGACCTGCCATATTGTTGTCCGAAGCACCCCATACCCACAGGGTACCATCCTTCTTGATGCCATAAGCAGTCTCCACAACTGCAAAAACTTGTGCCCAGTCCGAACTTGAACCCAAAGCGACAGGAGAAGGGCAATACTTTTTATTATTGAAAAGAGTCTTGTTGACATTTGACCCCCAGCCCCAGAGCGAACCATCCTTTTTAAGAGCTATCGTAAATGAATTCCCAAGGCTTACCGCAGCCCAATCACTATCTGTACCAACTTGCTTAGGTGTCGCAGGACTAGAATACGTTCCTATACCCAACTGTCCCAGGCGGCCATCGCCCCATCCCCAGAGGGTACCATCATTCTTAATGGCAAGAGCTGTATGTCCAAAGAAACGAGAACAAGAAACAGTTTTCCAATCAGAATCTGTTCCTACCTGTGTTGGTGCCTTATGGGTAGTAGCTCCATCGCCAACACCTGACACACCATTAGAATTATCACCAACAGCCCATAAGGTACCATTCTCCTTGATAAAGAAAGCATAAGCCTGCCCGGCATAAGCAGCCTTCCAATCTTTATCCGTTCCCACTTGGGTAGGAACTGATATTTTATTTTCTCCGCCACCTATACCCATTTGACCAGACTCGTTCCATCCCCATGACCAAAGAGTTCCGTCTTGGTCTATAGCATAAGTTGTTCCGTCACCAGTGGTAACAAACTTCCAAGAATGGGTTTGTGCCTGAATGGCGCAAACACCCAGCATCATCAAAAGCAAGATGCCAAAAAACTTTTGTGTAAACGTTCTCATACCTAAATAATATATAAAAAATTATGTTGCCTTCACTTTAGCGTATAATCTTTGCCGTTTTATCGTTAGGACCTTTCACGATAAAAAGGCCATGATCAGCACTAGGAACAGAAACAACGCCTCTACCCGACTCTATTGTTCCCATAGAAATCTTCTGTCCCAAGACATCATACACTACAACCCGTCCATCAACAGAAGAGAGTACCTCTAGCAAAGAATCATCACAAAAATGTACCTTCAGTCCAACCTTATCAGATGTAGTGACACCACGAATCGCAGAAAGACTACCAGGGAAAGATATCAAAGGACAAATGGCAAAAGTGCCAGTTCCACCTCCGTAAGAATTTATCGGACGCAAATAATCATTTTCGCCCTTAAGACGTGCAAAAGAGTTATGGCTCAACAGATTGGACGCCGTCACCTCATCCATAGGCTTGCCCATCATATCCAGCAACATGGCAAAGTCTTCAGATGCAGGATCGTCACCGAAACCTTCCACCGACACAAAAAAGGTAGTTTTACCATACATTGACAAAGGTTCGTCAAACTTGAACTGTGCAACTGCACCTCCTTCAATTGGTGCCCACGCTCCGTCTTCTCCATCGGCCTTAATATCTTTCATTTTAAGGAACGCACCTTCGACAGGGGTATATGCGAGAGACACACCATCAGTTGAAATATCCGTCATCCATACTTGCAACTTCAACGTTGCGTTCTCCTTAAACTTTGTTGGCTTATGCAGCAAATAAACATTTACTCCATCCAAGTAAACGTCGTCAGTACCCAACATAAAAAGGTTACCAAATCCAACCAAATCCAGAGAATTAGTTCCTCCCAAAAAACCTTTATCGCCATACTGCAATGCAGACAGCATATAAGTTTCTCCCCAAGAGCGGCAATCCATGGTTGTAATTTCAGCTTTACCACCTACCTTCATTTTCAAACCTGGATTATAACTACTTGTGCCGTTACTTGTTGTAACCTGAAGAGTTGGGAAATCAAACACTCCAGGAGTTGAGTAAGTGACATTTGCGTCTTGCGTTGACACAACAGGGGTATCCGTTCCTGGAAGATTCCATTTCCACGCCGCAGGAAAACCCGAGGATAAGTCCTTATATGTCACAGCCTTGTCAGCCGATGCCAACATATAAGCACCTTCATTAACAGCTTTGTGCCGAAACAAAAGATTACAAACGGCATTATCAGACTTTGCTACCGTACCTAAGTAAGCAAGTGGCACTGGCAACTGGTAGCTAGCTTCTTGAGACGCACTAGAAGCCAATGGTTGTTCTTCAACTGGAGAACAAGAAACCCAACGAGCCTTCAGGTTCTCAAAATCGCCCCCCCGAATTGCGGACTAACAACTGCATTTTGCGCATTCGCCGTCAAGCCTGCCAAGAAAGGCAAAGAAAGTAGAATTTTCTTCATATCATAAAATCTTGGAGCAAAAAATCGTCAAGCATAGGCATATGCCCCTTTATATACCTAATTTTATTATTTTATCTATAACACTCTCACCAAATCGCAATTTGTCGGCAAAGATAACCATATTAAATGATTTTTCATACATTTATGCCATTTTTTATTGCATTTTTCTATATTTTTTACATTTTCGTATCACATTTGCCTACCAATGCATCATTTCTTTGGAACATAAAAGCTAAGTTTCTGCGTGCCATAGAGGGCTTCAGAACAACATTTTTTATAAAAAATCCTAATAAAGCAATCGTATTTGAAATATTTTTAGTACCTTCGCAGCGTCTTTTAAGATAGTTCGGGATTTGGCGCAGTAGGTAGCGCACACGTCTGGGGGGCGCGAGGTCGCTGGTTCGAGTCCAGTAATCCCGACATAAAACGACGGAAGTATTTCTTCGGCAGCAATGCCTTCGGAAAACTTCCGTCGTTTTTTTATAGTTGGTCGCTCACGGCATCCACCACTTGTCCGTCGAAGAGGTTGACGATGCGGTCGGCATAGGTGGCATCGTGCTTGGAGTGGGTTACCATCACAATGGTGGTGCCCTCCTCGTTCAGTTCGCTGAGCAACTGCATCACCTCCATGCCGTTCTTGGAGTCAAGGTTTCCCGTAGGCTCGTCGGCGAGGATGATGCTCGGCTTGCCCACCACGGCACGGGCGATGGCCACTCGCTGCTGCTGACCGCCCGAGAGTTGGTGGGGGTAGTGCTTGGCACGGTGGCTCAGTTTCACCTTTCTCAGGATGTCGAGCACTCGCTGCTTGCGTTCCTCCTTCTTCACGCCGAGATACTTCAACTGCAAATCGACATTCTCCTCTACGGTGAGTTCGTCGATGAGGTTGAAACTCTGGAAGACAAAGCCGATGCGCCCCTTGCGGTAGGCTGTGCGGTCACGCTCTTTGAGATGGCCCACCTCCTCGTCGCCCAACCAATATTTACCCTCCGTAGGACTGTCGAGCAAACCGAGGATGTTCAATAATGTAGATTTGCCACAGCCCGAAGGTCCCATGATGGCGATGAACTCGCCGTCCTTCACTTCGATGTTTACGCCGTTGAGGGCGATGGTTTCCACCTCGTCTGTGCGGAATATTCTGGTAAGATTCTCTGTTCGTATCATTTTTCTCAATGTTAAATGTTGAATGTTAAGTGTTAAATTACTCGGTCTTGATGCTGTCTATCGGGTTGGACAAGGCCGCCTTCAGGGTGCGACCGATGACAGCGACGAAAGCCACAAGCAGGGTGAAGACTGCACCCACCAACAATAGCCACCACGGGAAGTCTATGCGATAAACGAAGCCTGTCAGGTAATGCTGCATCAGTTTGACGCAGACAGGAATGGCGAGGACGATTGCCACTGCCGAACAGACGAGGAATCTCCTTGCCAACTGCCATACTGCCTCCCTAGTACTTGCTCCCATCACCTTCCTCAAGGCAATCTGCCGCTTCTGCTGGTTACCGTAATACACCGACATACCGAAAAGGCCAAGGGCGGAGATGAGGATGGAGATGCCCATGAAGGTCATGATGAGCACCATCATGTTATGCTGTTCCTTCAAACTGTCAGTCAACGTATCGTCGATGTAGGAAGCTTCCGTATCTATTGGCACGCCAGTAAGTTCCTTGGTCACCTGCTTGCAGGTTTGCTTGATGGCTTGCAAAGCCTGTGCGTGGTCGCCACGAGTCTTCACTAGGACGGTATAGAAATAGCCTTTGCGACGGTCCAGCACCCGGATGGCATTATACTCATTCTTCATCGCCTCCGAAATGGCACTGCCACTATGGTAATCGGCAATCACGCCACACACCTCGTATTCATGTCCATCCTCCATCTTTGTCCCAAACCAAGGCCGCTTGGCTGAAACACCAAAGGCATGCTTGGCAGACTCCGTAATCCACATCTTTCCCGCCGTAGGATCGCCATATCGCTCCAGAACCTTGAATCCCAGCATCTTCATCGCCGTAGAGTCGAGGGTACACATTCTAAGATAACCGATACATTCTTTCTTGTCATCATGCACGCCATTGGCTCCGCACTCCAGGGGAGTTCCCTGACAATAGGTCGCCTCCACCACCTCGGGGAGAGCCTTCAAACGATTGACGAGTATAGAATGCTGCTCGCTGGAATAATCCAAGGAAGTATTGATGACGACTTTATCCTCTGTATCATAGCCCATTGGCATAGTGGTCAGATGGTGCATCTGGAGCAGCATCGTCATGGCGACCACAACCAGCACCATGCTGATTGCATTCTGTGCGACGATGAACACCTTGCTAAACCACATCTTGCTGCGCAGACGAATGGTGCCCTTCACAACATCTATCGGATTGAACCGCGACACGACAATGGCCGGCAAGACTCCTGACAGCAAGGCGATAACCAAGTATGCCGCCACCAAACTGAGCCAGATGTCACCAGCCCCAAGCAGCAGAATCTTCGTATCCAAGATACTGCAGAACAAGGGCTGGAAAGCCCATGCCATGAAACCTCCCAACAAGAAGCAAACCGCCGTAAAGAGAGCCGACTCCTTGAAATAGCGCATCATCACCCCCAGAACGGTCTCGCCCATCAGTCTTCTGGTGGCCATCTCTTTGGCACGGTTGCCAATTTGAGCCACCGTGAGGTTGATGTAATTGAAGATGGCGGAAAGCAATAGGACAAGAGCCACTGCCAACAAGATGTTCACTAAGGTTTGATTGCCCTGTCGCATCAACATCGAGGGCAAGCCAGAGAAGTATAATTTGTCCCAGCGAGTCAAAGTGGAACCCCATAATAAAGCGTTGTCGCCTTGGGTTCGGCTGAAGAATTTCGGCCAATAGGCAAGATACTTGTCAAGCAACTTGTCTGCTACTTTCTGCGGATTCGCATCTTTTGCCAAACGTACGACAGAAACCACCTCCCCAAACTGGTCCATAGGATCGAGCACTGCATCGTTGAGCTTCATCGACACCAGGATTTCATAGGGCTTGAAAACATCTTCAGCCCCGATGTCTTCCATCACGCCCACCACCTTGAGGCGCAAGGTGTCGCACATGACCATCTGCCCTATGGGGTTCTTGCTGCCAAAAGCCTTCTTGGCGAACCCTTCCGTCACGATGGCTTGGTGTATGTCGGTCAAGATTCTTTGCGAAGAGCATCCCGTCAGCCGATAGTCGAAGAGTTGCAGGAAATTGGGATCCACAGCCAGAATTTTGGTGTCAAAGAACTTGCCGTCCACTACAGTGCCCTTCGGAGCATAATAGGCTCCGTAACGGGTCCATTCCTTAATCTCGGGGAAGGAAGGGAAAAACTCCTTTGCCGTACCAGCCGTCATACCGAGATAATTGCCCGAACCTACTGCATAAAGTTCCTTCGACAACTTGTGATTCGTTCCCACCCGATACTCCATACTGGCGTACGACACCAGGATAATCACAAAAGCCAGGGCTATCGAGAGCCCGAAAGCCTCAATAGCCGTATAAAGCCTGTTGCGAGAGAGAAATTTAAAATAACTTTTCATACCTTCATTTATTTTTTTGCAAAAGTACGGATTCCATCGCTTTCCGCCAAGAAAACGGAAAGGGCGAGAGGCGGATTGTATGAAATTCATACACTCTTCTGTATGATTATCATACATCAGGGGGCAAATCATTGGACTTTTCGAGAAAAATGAGTACTTTTGCAAACAGATAGAACAACAATATAATAATAAGGAGAAGTATTCCGCATGAAATATGGAACCATTCTTGTCATCGACGACAATCCGTCGATACTCACGGCACTGAAGATATGTCTCGAAGAAACCTTCGAGCGCATCCTCACCTTGCCGCGCCCCGACACCGCCCCTACCCTACTCCAGCAAGAACGTGTCGATGTCATACTGCTCGACATGAACTTTTCCCTGGGGGTGAACAATGGGCAGGAGGGTCTGATGTGGCTTCGCACCTTCCGTCGGTTGCACTCCAACATACCCGTAGTGCTCGTCACCGCCTTCGCCGACATCCACCTCGCCGTGAAGGGTCTGAAGAGCGGTGCCGCCGACTTCGTGACCAAGCCTTGGGACAACGACGAACTCATCCGAGTATTGAAAGATGCCATCGACCGCAACACGGAAGTGGAGACGCTCGAAAGTATCGAAACGAAACATATCCAAAGGGTGGTTGACAAGTGCCACGGCAATATCTCTCGTGCCGCCGAACTGCTCGGCATCACGAGACAGACACTTTACGCTAAGTTGAAGAGATGATAATTATCAAGGTTATATATATAATAGGTGTAATCTGCCTCTTGGCCGGGGGAATGATTTATCTTTTCTTTCGCCACCAGCGAAAGCTGAAAGACCGTGCCTTCATGATGCGAGAGGCGGTGAGGAATGGCGACTACTCCTTCAAACTCTCCACCAAAGGCTTGCTACCTGGCGAACGAGCCTTGCAGCAAGCCCTCAACGATATGGAGGGCGACATCGCCCGACTCGTTGCCAAGCACGAGGTGGAGTCTTGGCAAAAACTCACCCGGGTGCTCACCCATGAAATCATGAACGCCACCGCCCCCATCTCCAGCATCTGCCAAACCTATCTCAACAATCCTAGGTTGCAAGGGACTCCCTACGAAGAGGGCATCAGAGCCATCCATGCCACCAGCAAGTCATTGACAACCTTTGTAGATAGCTATCGCAAGCTCACCCTGTTGCAAGAGCCTGTCATCACCACCGTTCCCCTGTTTCCTTTCATAGAAAGCATCAAAGTGCTCTATCCTCACATTGCCTGGCATATATCACTCCCCGAAAATGCCACGATAGATGCTGACGAGAACATGCTGCGCCAAGTATTCATCAATCTCGTGAAAAATGCCGTCGAGGCAAGGGCTACCATCGTCGGCATTAGATATTGCAGCCCCAACACCATCTACGTCAGCAACAACGGTTCTCCCATCCCAGCCGACGTGACTCGCGAGATATTCATCCCCTTCTTCACCACCAAGCCTTCAGGCACAGGCATAGGTTTGTCGCTCTCCCGACAGATGCTGATGATGCAAGACATCAACCTGTCTCTTGCCGACAATCCGCTGCCAGGCTATCACGTCACTTTCAAAATAGAGATGCAAGATCCTTATGCGAACAAATCTGTTTTACGTATGCCATAGACTGACACTATTAAACAAATTATGGAGTTGTCACTCCAGCGACAGCCAGCCATCGCTGGTCCAGTTGATTTTCTTCTCCACCAAGATGCTCGCACCATTCTTCTCCACACTATAACCATGGCAGAAGAAGCGGTCGCCGTCAGGGAAGGTGTAGGCGGAGCAATGCCCCATCGCCTCAAACTCTTTTTTGTCGCCCTCGAGAACCAGGGTGCCGCCACCCTCTCGCATATCCTTGCCAGACTTATCTAGATAAGGGCCACAGACCTTCTTGCTCCTGCCCACAGCTACACGATAGTTGCTCTTCACGCCACGACAACAATAGTCCCAACTCACAAAGAGATAGTAATATCCACCATGACGGATAATGAAAGGAGCCTCGATGGCATTGGTGCCGGCAAATTTAGACGTAGGGTTAGGTTCTACCGAGGCATCTCCCACGGCATGGCGGCGAGCGATGGTCATGGGCTTTGCCCCCTTCTTCACATGAAAAGTTTTCTTGTCGAGCGGGATGAGTTGGATGCCGTCCCAGAAAGATCCCCAAGTCATCCAAGGTTTTCCTTTCTCATCGACGACAAAGTTTGGGTCGATGGCATTCCAGTTGTCACGATTACCCTTGGAGGCGACAAGGCATCCCTCATCCTTCCATCCGTCTTTATTCGCCAACGACGTGTTGCTCAGCAAGCCGATGGCAGAGGTGTTCTTGCCAAAGGTGGAACAAGAGTAAGACATATACCACTTGTTCTTATACTTGATGATGTCCGGTGCCCAGATATGGTTTTCAAAACCTGGCACACTGTCATGCGTCCATGCCGGAATCTTCTCATTGGGCAATACACCCTCCTGGCTTAAAGTCCAATGCTTGCGGTCGGTGGAAGTCATCTGTGCGATACCATGACCTGTGCAATAGAGATAATACTTGCCATCCTCGTATGCCATCACCGGGTCATGAACAAAAGGATGATCCACCATCGTTTGAGCCTTGCAAAAAGGAGCAGCAACCATCATTGCCGCTCCCAATATAATCTTAGAAATTCTCATTCTATAAGGAATTACTTATTAACAAATTTCTTACCGTTCACTATCACTATACCCTTATAGCTCTTGTCCACCTGCTGACCTGCAAGATTGTACCACTTGCCGCCTTCCTGGTTCTTTTGGATGACGATAGGAGCAATACCTGTTGCGAGGCTTGAACCATCGATGTAAGATTTTTCGTTCACAAAGAAAAGATTAATCTGGCTAGGTTTCGCCGAGATGTTCGTAGAGAACGAATAGGTATAAATCTTCTTGCCAGTGGTAGTGATGGTTGCAGTCATCTTAAACGCACCGCTTTCGGAATACTCCACGGTCATATCCACCAACGAACCGTTCATGTCAGCCTTGAAGGTGTCCCAGTTGTAGTTGGAGGTACAACCTGTATTTGAGTTAGTTGTATTGTTCCAGTTGTCACAACGAATACCAAAGTACTCTGTATATCCTGTAGCCCCATGCGTCTTGTTGGCTCCATACAGACTCCAGGTGCACCAGTTGTTGGCAGCATTGCTATAGTTATAGAATCTGAACTGCGCTTTCTTGCCTGCCTTCAATGTGAAGTCTTGGGTAGAGAAGTTGGTCCACCAAGTAGCAGTTGTATTTTTCAGGGCTGACACAGGATAATATATAGGCGTTGTCTCCTCTGCGTCGGCATCGATGGTAAGCGTGTAGTCCTTCACATACTCATAGCCATCCTTGCTGATGGTCAAGGTCAGTGTGACAGTGCCACGTCCCTTCACCTGACCTTCGTCGGTCAAGACAGAAGTGTCACTAGACTTCCAAGAGACTTTGGCACCCATCAATCCTTGTGTTGGAAGTTCTGGACCTTCATTCAATGTTGCACCGTCACTGAACGACAACGACATTTTCTTGACAGTATATTTGATGGCAGCCTTGGCATCTGCCTTTACTGCCCAAACCTCCTGCTGAGCGGTATAGTTGTTCTGCCCCATAGTCTTGCTACCGCTGGAAGACGAGAGGGCGGAAATGGCGATGGCAGGAATGTTGGTATAGTCAATTGTCTGCTTTACCAAGACACCACGATATACCACACCATTGATGGTCAAGTGGATATAGTCGGTACCAGCCGTACGCTCCCAAGTACCCGTCTCGCTGCCCGAGATGGTTCCGTCGGCATTGAGTGTGATGTTGACAGGAGACTCGTAAGCCTTGGATTGGGTGTCCTGACCATACTGATTACGCATAAACTGATAATCGCCGGCGATATCGGCATCGGCGATAGACGCTGTCGAAGCAATCGCCTCATTGGTGACAGTCTCACCGTCAAACTCGAACGGAGCAGCCATCAACCATCCCTCGTCATTGAGGAAGAGCTGGTGTACACGTACCTGATGACCTTCTCCACCATTGCTGAAGCGAGTGTGATAAACCACGAAGGCACGCCCCTGCTTGTCGATGAAAGCAGAATTGTGTCCCTGCGCAATCTCCGCACCACTCATGGCATCCCACTTGTAGCCACCGAAGAGCAACACACCACGATTGTCGGCTGTAGTAGAACTATAATTCAGCCTATAAGTGTTGTAAATCGCCGAAGTACCGTTGCAATCCACAAACGGTCCTGTAGGATTCTCGGAGCGGAACACACGCATCTGGTAACCACCGTCGCTCTCCAAACCACCATAACTCATAAAGAGGAAGTAGTACTTGCCTATCTTCTGGATGTAGCTTGCCTCGCCAGAAACATAGTAGCCACCGGCGACTTTCTTGCCAAAGTAAGGGTCACTGGTGGTGTTGGCATTGGCAGAACCTGGGGTGGCGGACTTGCCGTTCACTTCGTAAGGGAAAGTATAGGTATAGTCACGAAGACCATTGGTCTTGTCCAACTTGAGCATAAAGATACCGCCCGACCATGATCCATAGCTCATCCAGAGATTGTCATTGTCATCGTAGAACACGCATGGGTCGATGCAGTTGGGCCAGTATGTGCCCCATTTGCTACCCACATTGTAGCGTGTCGGCAGGGAGGTGGCACCCGTAGCTATCGCCAAGTCCATATTCTGCCAGTCATTAGCTGCGGCATACGAATTGTGCTCGTAGGTACCCTGGAAGCCGGAGAACACCACCGGACCTTGATATATCCAAGGGCCTTCAATGTTGTCGGACGTGAAGCATACGATGGAAGAACACCAATAGTCACCGTTCAGACTCATATACATGCACCATTTCTTCATGGTCTTGTTGTAGATGACATCCGGTGCCCACTGGTTGCCTTGCACTGTACTTTTCTTATATTGCCAGCCATTGGCATTGAAGTTGCCAAACTTCACAGTCTCACCCTTGTAGTTCTTCACCTCGGTGATGACGTGCGACTGATAGGCATTGGCATAGTTTACCAATGTACCATTATAGTTGGCGAAAAGACTGTTGGTTGCAGTGGTGGCTTCCTCACCAGCCTTGAAGGTAGTCCAATCCTGATAGTTGTTCGCCGTAGTGGTCTTGCCTCTTCCCAAGTGGGATCCATATATATAATAGGTGGGCGAACTAGGGTTGGTGATGTCATCCATGATGATGGATGGGTCGTGACAGCTCACTCGCTTGTTGTAAGCTCTTGCCTCATAAGCATTGGCCAGGTCATCGTCCGTAACCAGAGTCTGGGCCATGGCCCCCATTGCCGCCAAACCCATCATTGAGAGTAAAAGTCGTTTCATTGTGCTATAATTGTTATGTTTTGTCCTTAGAATAAAAAGCCTTCGAGATTATGGAAAAAGGCTGACCCATGGAATTGATACTCCCATAGGCCATGCCTTCTTATTTGTATTCAAAGTTTCTCTTAAACCTTCATAATTATCTGCGATGAGCACGCGTATTGTGCTTGCGAGCAGCCGATGCACCAGACTTGATATGGGAACCATCAACCGTAAAGGCTACATAGAAGTCGCTAGGATCTACCGTCTGCACACCCAGATAATACTGTGTGTAAGTTACTCCGTCCGTGCCTACCATAATCATCTGCACATCAGCGGTACCATTGTTGTTGTTCGTTACATAAACCGTACACTTAGCGCCATTCATCGCCGCAAACCAAGTTTCAAGATCTGCCGAAACCGTTCCGCCATGCTGCAGCAAGGCTGCACCGTCACCGATGCCGGCACCCCATCCCCAGTTATCCGCACGGAGCACACCATACTCTGAGAGATCGGCTTTACGAAGTATCACATCAAAGTTGTTATATACATTTACGCCACTTGTATAGTTGGTAAAGTCAAACTGATATGTCTTGCCGGCTGGCACCTTCTCGTCTTCGGTAAACACTGTCCAGAAACCAGATGTATTATCCTCTGCGCCAATAGATGACGGAGACAATGCGACTGTCTGAACAGAAGACTCTGCCACATTCACCTCAACAGTGGTCTTGCGTCCATTCTCGGTAGTGATGGTAACCTCGTGCTTGCCTGCAGTAGCCGGGATGGAAGAGAAGGTCAACTTAGAGTTGTCGAGAACTGCGTCCTCGCCCTCTACGTACTTAGCGGTAACCTCCATACCTGTTGGGTCGAATGCCAATGTGCGTTCTACGCCGTCGAGGGCTGCCGAGTTGTAGAAGTAATAGTTGGTACGTGTAGGACTCTTCGTGACAGAGATGCTCTTGATACCAGCAACTACGCTAAACTTTGCGCTTGCACTGATTGTATTGTCAGCCTGCTTGCCCAACATGGTCTTGTTGAGAGTTGCCACGATATACTTTTCGCCTACTGTGTTCAACTTACCGTCTTCCTCGTCTGTCAAGCCAGGAGCCACGATAAAGCTGAGGTCGCTGGCACCCACCTCCTTGATGACACCATCTGCGTATGTCACCTTTGCCTTCAAGGTAGAAGTGAAGTCCTTCAAAGCAGTACCCTTGTCCACCTCGGCAGGAACATCTATCAATTCCATAGACTTAGGCTGCTGGTCTTTCACGTCAGCCACATCTACCTCCGCCTTGTCGAATACATAGTGGCAACCATCGGTGGTGAAGTCGAGATAGAGGTCTGCACTCTCCACAGGAATACCCTGGTACTTCTGGGTAGATTGCGTGCCGTTGGTACCCGTAACCTCAGCCACCACATCACAAGTGTTGTCGCCATAGTTGGTCACCGTAACAGTAACCTTGGCACCATTCATCTCAGAGAGCCAAGCAGCCCAATCTGCGGAGCCCGTGTTGCTGTGAGTACAACTAGCAAAGCTATCTCCCCAACCATAGTCATCGGAACGAAGCACCGCATACTCAGTCTTGTCAGCCTTGCGAAGTACCACTACATAGTTGTTCCAGTTGCCTGCCAAGCTAGAGTAGTTGGTAAAGGTTGTCGAATATGCCTTGTTACTTTCTATCTTGATATCAGCATCAAGGTGAGATGTCCACCATTGATCGCTATTATCTGCGGCGCCAAGAGTTGTTGGAGAAATCGTAGGTACTGCGCCCTGATTGCTATTCGCAATAGAATCAGCCTTCTCCGAAATCCAGTCTGGAGCATTGACACTAAACATATCACTGCCCTCGCATCCTGTCAATGCCGTCAAGCCCATGGCTGCCATGCAGAACACAGATGCTAAATTATTTAGATGTTTCATAATAATTTCTATTATAAAATGTTGTGTTTGATTTAGGATACCCCTTGGAGATTCTCCGCTCCAAGGGATTAGTGATTATTACTTGCTCAAATCCACCACGGGATGAACAGTCCAACCTCTTCCGAAGAAATCGGTTGAGTTGTCAATACCATCATTGGCAGAGTTACCCTTCAGGTTAGGATTGTTGTTCAAGAGCGTCTGGTAGATAGGCAAGAACTCATGACCTGGCAAATAGGTATCGTATGAACACTTCACGTTCTCCGGGTCTATCTTGCTCTGAGCGTATGTAACAGGCGTCTTCACGTCTATCGTCTTGTTTTTATAGAACGTTCCATGCTCCTTCAACTGATTCAAGCGGTCATTGTCATAGAAGAATCCCCAACGAATCAAGTCCATGCCACGGCCATTCTCGCAACCAAACTCCTTTGGACGCTCCACATTGGCAATCTGCTCGAAGAGCTTGTCCTTGGAATTGAAGTCTGAGAGTTTCAAGTCTGCCAAACCTGCACGACTACGCACCTGGTTAATCCAGTCGATAGCCTGCTGTGTCGGACCATTCACCTCATTCTCGCACTCTGCGGCACGAAGCAACACGTCTGAGTAGCGCATCATACGGAGGTTGATACCACAACGAAGACCTGTAGATACGGAAGAATAGAGACCTGTACGCATATTGGTCCACTTGGCGATAGGGATACCACCATAGTTGTTGTTGGTTCTGAGGGTATCGGCAGCGGTAATCTTCTTGGTATAAGCCACGTTGCCGTTCTCATATCCTTCCCATTCGTTCTCATATGTACCGAGAGTCCAATAGAGGCGTGGGTCTAGTTTGCCTGCGGTGGTACGCTCTGCCTTGAAGAGGTTGTACAACCAAGGTGAAGCTGAAAGGTCAGCCCATCCACCGAAGTCGCCAGGAGCGAAGTTTGACTCTACGGCATGTCCCTGTGTAGCATTGGAACTTACATTGACTGGAGTCCACTCGTCGTCAACACCCTGCGAACCATAATCCAAGTACTGTACTTCGAAGAGGCTCTCGTCGTTGTTCTCGTATGCAGAACCTTCACGGAAGTTGTCACCATAATTAGCCATCAACTTGTACTTGCCGTACTTTGTACCATCGATGATGTCCTTGAGCACTGCCAAGGCTTCACTATACTTGTGGCGGAACATCAAGGTACGGGCATAGTAACCTGCGGCAGCACCGCAAGTGGCACGTCCCTTGGACCACTCACCGCCGGTCTGACGGTTAGGGAGCAACTCCATTGCTTCCTTCAAGTCAGCCTCTACCTGGTCCAACACCTCGTCACAGGTATTGTTGGCTCCATAGAGACCATCCAGTGAGGAATAGGTGGAATAGTCTGTAATCAATGGCACATCCTTGTAATAACCTACCAAGTTGTAGTAAGCGAAACCACGGATGAAGAGAGCCTGTCCCTTGATGCGCTTCATTGCCTCGCTAAGTTGGGCGTCATCGCCCGTGGTACGGGAGAGGATGAAGTTGCATACGTTGATGGCATAGTAATACTCACGCCATGGCCAGAACGAGATATCGGTTGTGACAGGACAGTTCATGTCATCGAAAGGCATATACCATACCTGGGAAGAGTTCCACACCTCGTCACCACGAACAGCATCGATGGTATACCCTACACGCCCCGTGGAACCCTCCATACGGAGGTCGTGGTAAGCAGCAATGACACACTCGTTCAAATCATCGGTATCGAATCCGAATGTACCTGTAGTCTGCTCATTAGGATTTGTTACGTCCAACTTGCCTTCGCACGATGTCATCGCCAGCGCACCAAGACCGAGGCACATTGCTAATGATAATTTATTTAGTTTCATATCAAATATTCTTTTAAATAATAATGATTCTTATAGTCTTTGTCTCACTATTAGAATGTGAAGTGGAGACCACACATGAAGGTTCTGGCACTTGGGAATGAGCAGAAGTTGTAACCTGGGGTGAAGGTACCGCCGGCATAATCCACGTTATATCCCTTGTAACCTGTGAATGTGAAGAGGTTCTGCCCCGACACATAGAGGCGTACACCACTTACGTAGCCACCAAACCACTTGTCTGGGAAGTTGTAGCCCAACTCTACGTTGGCTATCTTCCAATAAGCAGCGTTCTGAATCTTACGAGAGCTGAAGAGGTCGTTCCAAGCCAATGTCGCATTGTTGGCTGCGTAGGTACGAGGAACATTGGAAAGATATGTTTTTCCATCCTCGGAGAAGCGGTTGGCGTCGAGCATTGCCACATCCTTGTTGCCATAGCCGTAGCAAGAGTTCAAACTATTGTAGATATCATCTGATACATGATAGTTGAGAACACCGTATGTGGAGATGTTGAGGTCGAAGCCCTTATACTCCATGTGGGCACTCAAACCGAAGTTTATCTTTGGAAGACCACTGCCCAACACGGTCTGGTCGTAGGCATCGATAACGCCATCGGGCTTGCCTTCTGGACCGGAAATATCCTCATAGAGGCAGTCACCGATATTGGCACCGGGCTGTCCCGACTTATCGACATCATCCTGAGTGCGTGCGATTCCTTTATATACCCAACCATAGAACTGACCTATCTCCTTGCCTACATAGGTGGCATAAGCACCCGTGATGTAAGACTCTGTACCGAAACCAAGGGAGGTAACCCTGTTTCTCAAGGTACTCAAGTTGGCACTGATGTCATACTTGAAGGCGTGGTCGCGATTGCGATAAGTAGCGGAGAACTCGAAGCCGCTGTTCTCCATGGAGGCAGCGTTCATGGTCACGGTTGTATTGGCCACACCCGTCTGCTCAGGCACTGGCACACCATAAAGCAGGTCCTCCGACTTGTTCTTGTACCACTCGGCAGTGAACTCCAAGCGGTTGTTGAACATAGCCAAGTCAATACCGATGTTGGTCGTCTTCTTCTTCTCCCAAGCGATATTCTCGTTGACGTATGTCGAAATCTTAGAACCTGTCACCTTGTTGTTACCAAAGCTATAGGTCATATTGTTACGGGCCATCGTGGCCATATACTGGTATTCACCGATATTCTCGTTACCTAGCTCACCATAGCTGGCACGAATCTTGAACATGTTGACGATGTCACGACTAATCGGGAAGAACTTTTCCTTATCGAAACGCCAACCTATAGATACTGACGGGAAGGTTGCCCAACGGATGTTCTTGGTAAGACGGGAGCTGCCATCACGGCGTACCACTGCCGAGAGCAAGTATTTCTCGTCATAATTGTAGTTCAAGCGTCCTACGTATGATGCCAAGGCGTGCTTGTATTCGTAAGAAGATGAGTAAGTGCTCTTTGCATTCTGGAGTTGGAGGAAGTAAGGCTCTGAGAACTCAACGCCCCAGCCTGTCAAGAGATTGGTGTTTTCCTCCTCGTAGGTCATACCTGCGAGCAAGTTGATATTGTGCTTGCCAATGGTTCCATTATAAGTCAATGTGTTCTCCACCAAGGCATCACTGTAATTACGGGATCCCTTGGTCAAGCGTTCGTCTGACTTGGAGAGGTAAACACGGTTGCTCTGAATCCAAGAAGGAATCCAGGTTTTGTCCTTCGCCTCAGTCTTGCTGTAGGAGAGGTTGAGGTTATAGTGGAGACTATGGTTCTTGCTCTTCAGACCCACCATGCCAAACAAATCGACATCGGCTGAAGCGGTACCTACGAAGCGATCCACCAAGGTGTTGCGCTGCAAGAGGTTGTTCACCAACAATGGATTGGACGCAGAGATGTCACCATGGATGCCATCATAATAGACACCATATCCGTAAGCGTCATAACGGTAGCTGCTGGCAGCGCCCACCTTGTCGTCGAGCACCCATGTAGAGTTGTCGTAGGCCTTGATGGTTGGCTGCATCAAGAGTGTGCCACGGAGCACGTTGGTCACGTCACCGTAAAGTCCCTGCACATACTCTGAGGCATTGGAAAGACCCATGTTGTCTTGGTTGGAGTGAGAATAAACCATGCTGGTGCGGAACTTCACAAACTTGGTGTCCATCGTGTTGTTCACACGGGCGGTATAACGCTCGTAGTTAGGACCCGCACCTTCAAGAGTTCCCTTCTGGTTGTAGTAGTCGAGAGATACATTATAGGTACTATGCGCACTACCACCGCTGAGGGCTACGTTGTGGTTCTGGCGGATACCCGTCTTGAACACCTCGTCAAACCAGTTGGTATTGGTACCGTCCTGGAAGTGATACTTTCCATCCTCGCCGAGGCTGTAACCGCCCGGCAACTGGGTGTTGGAGTTCTTGCATGCCTGACCAAGATACTGGCTATACTGGTCTGCGTCCATCACGTCATATACATCGCTAGGAATCTGGTCCACACCAAAATAACCCGAGTAGTTCACCTTCAAAGGTTGGTCTTTCTTACCATTCTTGGTGGTGATAATCACGACACCGTTGGCAGCACGCGAACCATAGATGGCACCCGCAGAAGCATCCTTCAAAATCTGGATGGTCTCGATATCGTTAGGAGAGAAGTCTCGAATCGTGGTACCCATAGGCACACCGTCGATGACATAAAGAGGAGCTGTGCTGCCGAACGAACCGATACCACGGATTCTCACACTAGGGTCGGCGCCAGGCTGACCGTCGGACGTAATCTGCACACCAGCCACCTTACCTTCGAGCATGGTAGAGATGTTGGAGTTGGACACTTTCTTCATTTCTTCTGCATTGACGATAGATACAGAACCCGTAAGGTCGGCTTTCTTTTGGGTACCATAACCCACTACGACAACTTGATCGAGCAAGTTGTTGTCTGACTCCAACTGGATTTGTTCGATAATCGCACGTCCACGTACAGCTATCTGGCGTTCCTTGAAGCCCAGATAAGTTACCACAAGGGTAGCGTTGCTAGGAACATCCAACTGGAAATTACCATCTAGGTCTGTCACTGTGCCGTTTTTAGCATCCTTAGTTTTAACGGTAGCACCTACCAAAGGTTCACCTTGGTCATCGACAACCTGTCCCTTGACCTTGATGACAGCCTGATTTTGTGCCACTGAGGCCATCGCTGGTATAGGGGTTACAGCCATGCCTCCCATAGCCCCTAAACAGAGCATCATTGAGAATAATTGCTTCCTCATCATAATTGTTTTTAGGTTTATATTGTTTGTTTTTAGTCTGTTGTTTTATCAACCAACAAGTCAATTGGTTTTGTGGTGACAAAAGTACTATAAGTGTAAAAACACATGGTGGACAAACGAGTTTTTAAGGTGGACAAACCGCATAAAAAGCTTTTTTACACCCTTTTATGCGGTTTGTCTTATTCCTGTGTTCCCACACAACTTTCTAAGGAAAAAGAACATAGGAATTACTGTCTTCCCATCACTCCCCACTAGCATCAACCCCATCCTTGTAGGCAGAAGGTGCCACACCATACAGCTTGGTAAAGCAACGGGTGAAATATTTGGGGTCATTGAAGCCTACGCGATAGGCTATCTCCGTGATATTACGGTTTGCTACATTCTGAGCCATCAGTTTCTTCGCAACATCCAAGCGATAGTTACGGATAAACTGTGCTGTCGGCACACCTACCTCGGCATTCAACTTTTTACTCAGTGCTCCACGGTTCATGTTCATGGCATCAGCCAATTCCTGCACACCAAACTCCGAGTCGCCATAATTCTTTTCCAACACCTCCATCACGGAAGTCATGAACGGCTTGCGACTCTCCTCAACCTCTTTCTTGTCCGCCTCGACGGTTTTCATCTGGCTTTCTTGGTACCGTCGCTGATTCTCCAAGATCGTCTGAATGCGACTTTGCAGTTTCCCCGGCTCGTCACTATCCTTCAACGCAGCCTCGATAGGCCGATACAACGCCTCGATTTCCCTTTCACGCATCACATTGAGACGGCGCACATAGATATAACGAGCCAATGCGATGACACCTATTATTATAATAGAGACAAACCACCAACTCTTCCAGAAATACGGTGTGACACTTATGGCTATAGCTATCGTTTGTTCCTTAGTCGAATCAAGCGAAGGCGAATACTTCACCATAAACTCATAATTGCCGGCAGGCAAGGTAGAGTATCGCACACTATGCTGGCCAGGCTGCAACTGCACCCACTCATCCTCATAGCCTTTCATACGATAACAATACACACCTTGCGTCTCTGTACCATAATTAAGCGCAGAGAAATTGATGGTGAAGGAACGGTCGCTCTCATGGAGCTTTATCTTCTTGGCGATGGCTATATCTTCATCTAGATAACAACTACCGGCAAAGACCGCCTGGTTACCAACCAATAGTTCCGTGAAACGAAGACTTACCTGATTGTTGACAGCTTGATTATAGCCCGACACCGCCATCATACCACAATCCGTACCGAGATAAACAGTGCCATCGCCGCTGCGCATGGCTCCATTGAAATAGAATTGCTGACTCATCAAACCATCTTCCTTGGAGAAGTTATTGAATTGACGTGTATCAGGATTAAAAATCGACAAGCCGTTGTCGGTGGTTATCCACAGCAAGCCATACTTATCCTCCACGATACCTGTCACAGCGTTGTTTGCCAAACCATCCGCTGTGGTAAAAGACTCCACGTGCGACTTGCCTTCACGGTCGTAGGTAAGGCAATACATGCCATAGCCATTGCTACCCATCCATATCTTGCCATCCTTGGTTTGGCAGAACGACAAGATTTTATCTATGACACCGCTCTTGGGTTGGTCCAACTTAAACGGATGGTGCTCCATCTTGAAATCACCACGCCCCCCACGCCGAGACCTCAGGTCAACCTCCACCATTCCTTGAATACTGCCCATCAAGAGTTTACCACGACTTGTCACCAAGCTACCGATACATCCCCTTATCTCCTTACATCCCTTGAAAGGCTCCAAGAGTGTTTTTCGATGAATATCATAGAAGAACATTCCGTCATTGGTTCCTATCCACATACCATGATTATAAGCATCGTATGCCAACGCTCCCACAAAAGAAAGCAAGCCTTGATACTTATCTCCCACCAACAAGCGAGTAATTTGCCCTGGCTGACGTAAATTCATCATGGCGACCCCAGAGCCCCATGTTCCTATCCACAGGTTCCCCTTGTCATCAGGAGTCAAAGCGGATACACTATTATGAGGCAACCCAGAATTAGCAGTAGTATAATGCGTAAAACGACTCTCATGAGGGAGCAGTCTGTTGAGACCTCCCTCTACCGTGCCGACCCAAAGCGTTCCATCAGGCTCGGCATACATGGCATTGACGGCATTACGAGAGAGACTGGAAGGATCGGAAGGGTCGTTACGATAAAATTGCAACTGCAACTGCCGGGGCGACAACTTGGTGATACCTCCCGTCTCCGTGCCGACCCATATCTGTCCATTTTTCGAGAAAAGGCTGTTGACGAAGTTACTGCTCAAAGGATTTTCCGCCGAGCTACTGTTCCAATGCTCTGCTGTGCCCTTCTTATCGTCCAGCAAGTCAACACCACAGAGCGTTCCGACCAAAAGTTTATTGTCGGGAGACATGGCAAGACTCGTCACCATGTCATGCTGGAGAGTATGGTCGGTCATCGAACAATGAAATTCTTGTTTCGCACTGTTGTAGAGTCCTTGGTTGGTAGCGAGCCAAACCTTGTCATTATAAAAGATTACACT
This sequence comes from Waltera intestinalis, assembly GCA_963628185.1. GTDB lineage: Bacteria > Bacteroidota > Bacteroidia > Bacteroidales > Bacteroidaceae > Prevotella. Next base: position 48,473 of record CAVGEN010000079.1, read on the forward strand.
TCCTGCATAACGACTGCCAAGAGGCAAGAACATCGCAGACAGATCTTTTGTCTGCAAGTTATTACCCTTCACAAAATATTCGTTCACCTTACCATTGGTACACATCACGACAGAACCACGATGAAATACATCGCTGATACCAAAGTCAGGTGCGTTGGAAACAAATGTTGTGGAAAGCACACTGTTCACCTCGCCTTCCTCATTGAAGGCAAAACGATAGACATGAGATTGGGAAACCATCCACACATTTCCCCTCGTGTCACAATACATTCGAGAGCAACGCTCCTTGAAAGCCTTGTCGAATCGGGCTTTCAATCTTTCATTGGCACAAACAGGCACAACAGGCTGCATGGTCTTGAGATCCAGCACCTGCGGTCCTTCCTCAAAAGCTATCCAAAGTCGTTTGAAATGGTCTTCGTCTGTATTTCGGCAGCTATTGCTACGAAGTCCTATCCCCGTTGACCCCAAACCGAAATTCACAAAGTTATAACCATCATAACGCACCAACCCACCCCCATGTGTACTTATCCACATAAAGCCAAAGGAGTCTTGGAATATGTCATCGACAAAGTTATTGGGCATCCCCGATGCCATGTTGAGGTAGGTTACATTATAGTCACTAGGAGTTCCACCTTGGGCAAAACCGCCCAAGGTTACCACCCATGTCATTATTATGGTTAGAATGTGTCTAATCACTTATTGCTCCAGCTGCTGATGTTTATCTTCCCATTTTGAATAAATCAATGAGCCAATCGCAATCAACGCTAAAAATATATACATTCCAAACAATCCGTAATCCATATTATTTACCTTTCTTTTTATTATTTCTATTTTTTCCTTTTTTTATCAACACTAAACCTATGCAAAAAAGGAGTGTTGCTAGAACAATTGCCCCTACGAAAGCCCAAATGGTATCATCTTCCTTACCAAACATTCGCACTAAGACATAGCCAGTAATTATATACTTGGATTGTCTAACAACCATTTTCCTATTTCTTCATCCATTTTTAGTTATTATTTAAACCTCAAGTGCAAAAGTACAAAGAATATTTGAAATGAAGAAATATTTAGAAAGAAAAAACGTCCCGACAAGTTAATTAACTTATCTGGACGTATATCATTCATTTTTAGAATTCAAGTATCATTGTCTGGCGAGGGCGAAGCTTGACATTTTTATCGACGAGAACGGTGCGCCCCGTTGTCACATCCTTTGCCTTCTTCGTGGAGCCGATAATCTCAGCGTAGCGAGCAACATCCAGCTCGTTGGCTTCGTTCTTGCCATTGACGATGGTCATCACATTCTTGCCTTGGTATTGGCGAGCTACGACATATACTCCTTTCCAAGGACAGAACTGGATTTGCTTACCTTTGGTGATGACCTCGTTGCCCTGGCGCCAATGGAGCAAGTTGCTCAACCAGTTGAACATATTGTTCTCGGCTCTCGTACGACCTTCAGCCGTAAAGGCATCATGCTTGTCACCCGTCCAGCCTCCGGGGAAGTCTTTACGCACATTTCCATCGGTCACGCTCTTTGTACCGTTCATCAGCACCTCTGTACCATAATAAAGTTGTGGAGTACGATTGATAGTCAACAAGAGGGCCAAGGCTTGTTTCAGAGCTACACTATCCTTGCCTTCACCCAGAAAGCGGTCGGTATCATGGTTCTCCACAAAAGCCAACACACTCTTGGGGTTGGGATAGAGATAGTCATAACAAAGTACATTGTAGATGCGGTTCATTCCTTTCCACCAGTCATCCGTCTCCTCATTCTTGGCACTGTTGATACGGTCGAAGAAAGCGAAATCCATGACGGTCTTCAAATAACTGTTCTTGTCGGACAACTTGCTGTCCTTTTGCCAAGCAGCCGTATAGGCAGGCTCTGTCACCCAGGTCTCACCCACTGTATTGAAGTTAGGATACTCCTTGTCGAGTGTCTTCATCCACAGAGCCATTCCGTCACGGTCTGCGTAGGGATAAGTATCCATGCGAATGCCATCAATTCCTACTGTCTCTATCCACCACTCGCTGTTTTGTATAAGGTATTTCATGACATGCGGGTTGCGCTGGTTCAAATCGGGCATGGAAGGCACAAACCACCCATCTACCGTCTCATGAAAATCTACTTTACTGACGTATGGGTCAAGCACTGGAGTCAACTTATAGCTGGTCTGCTTGAACATATCGTTGACTGTTCTGTCGCCATCCATCGTACCGATTTTCTTCTGGTGCTCTGGTGTCTGATACTCTGGCATCAGCCACTCTGGGCAATTAAACCAGTCCTTGGAAGGCATATCAGCTACCCAAGGATGCTCAAAACCACAATGGTTGAAAATCATGTCCATCACCACCTTCAAACCTTTCTGGTGAGCCTCGTCTATCAACTTCTTGTACTCTGCGTTGGTACCAAAGCGTGAATCCACACGATAATAATCGGTGGTAGCATAACCATGATAGGTACTGTTCTTACCGTCGTTAGGACTGTCATTCTCCAAAACAGGAGTAAACCACAAGGCTGTAACACCTAATTGGTTGAAATAATCCAAATGCTGGCGAATACCTTCCAAGTCGCCACCATGGCGAAGACTGGGTGCGTTACGGTCGCAGGTCTTGTCACGCATGGTTTTGAACACATCGTTCTTTGGATTGCCATTGGCAAACCGGTCCGGCATCAACATATAGAGCACGTCCTCGTTAGAGAAGCCGATACGTTTCTCACCTGCCATCTCACGATTCTTCAACAAGTATTTCACCTTCTTCACAGACTTCCCCTGCTTGAAGTTCAAGGTCATTTCACCAGCCTTAGCCCCCTTCAAATTAAGATAAACCAAGAGATAGTTGGGAGAGTCCAGTTTTGCGACTGAATCAATGCGAACACCAGGATAATCTACATCCACATCCGCATTTCGCACTCCTTTACCATAAACCATCAACTGAAGAGAGGCATCCTTCATCCCCACATACCAGTCAGTAGGTTCAATGCGGTCCACTGCGACCGCAGCATTCATATTCATTGCCCCCATAAGCAACATAAAAGAAACAAATATTTTTTTCATTGATATATAAGTTTTATAACTTTTCCGGTTTAAAGCAATTAGGAAATATCTTTACATACCGTAGGCAGCAGAAAATCTTCCCTCACCCCACTTTAACATCTGCGTCGTGACGCAAAACTTTTTCCCTCCCGACGCAGATATTTTTTCATGCCGACGCAAGAAAAAAAGTGTCGGCACGAAAAATAAACTTTATTTACAATATAGAACCAAGGCAGACTGGGCGTCCACCAAGACTTGTCTGCTAGAGACAGACATGCCAATGCCCTCCTCATTGATGGCTCCATTGCAACAAGCGATATGATATTCACCTTCGGGAATAGCAATATCCTTGGCTTCCTTGTTGAAGTTGAATATCACAACTATCTTTTTCCAAGAGTCGATACCCTCCAAATCCTTCAACTGGAATGCCACCATACCGCCCTGCTCCACTTGACTGGCATCACCGGGAGCTGCCGCCGGCAAGAACTCCAAATGCTTTCTCACGGCATCACCTGTAGAAAGGCGGAAGGCAGGATGATTCTTGCGAAGTTGAATCAGGCGGCTGTAATATTGAAAGACCTGCGGATATTTCTTCAAGTTGTCCCAATCCAAACGATTGATGTCATCTGGCGAGTTGTAACTATTGTGAACTCCCTTCTTGTCACGAAGCATCTCCTCGCCACTCAAGACAAACGGCACACCCTGTGACAGGAACACGACTGTCTGCGCCAACTCGTCGATGCGAATCAACTCCGCTGTCCGCACAGCCTCCGGGACAGACGCATCGGTCAACGAAGGAATGCTTGCCTTCAAACGGTCAACCAAGCACATGTCATCATGGCAACTTACATAGCTTATCTGCTCTGTAGGATTGTTTGCCCAAGCCTTCTTGTCATAATTCACCTTGCTCATATCCACCTGCGGATGTTCTATTCCCCCTACTATGCCAAACTTCAAGCTCTCTTCCTCACCAGGAAGCCCTGCCAAGAGCGCGCCCTTGTGGTCATCAGAGAAAGGACCGCGAAGGGCATCACGCATATCATCGCTAAAAGCTCCGATACCATCCAACTGGCGAGTATTAGCCTTCATCGCCAACTTATCTTGCGGATAAGCGCAACTGCCTGCACTCCATCCTTCACCATATATATAAATAGTAGGATCGATACGATTGACCATCTCACGGATAGCTTGCATGGTCTCGATGTCATGCACTCCCATCAAGTCGAACCGAAAACCATCTATATGATACTCATCTATCCAATATTTCACGCTCTCGATCATAAACTGGCGCATCAATGGTTTCTCAGAAGCAGTCTCATTGCCACAACCTGATCCATCAGAATACTTGCCGTCAGCAGTCTTGCGATAGTAATAATCAGGATAGGTGAGTTGGAAATTGCTATTCTTGATGTCGAACGTATGGTTATAGACCACATCAAGAATCACACGAATACCCGCCTTGTGCAAAGCCTGCACCATCTCCTTAAACTCCTTGATACGAGTCACAGGATTATAGGGGTCGGTGGAATAACTGCCCTCCGGCACATTATAATTCTTTGGGTCGTAGCCCCAATTGTATTGCGGAGTGCCAAGCTGTGTCTCATCCACCGAGGCATAATCGAAAGACGGCAGGATATGAACGGCATTCACACCCAACTTCTTCAGATGGTCGATTGCCTTGGGTTCTGCCAAAGCCAAAAACTTACCCTTGTTTTGCAAACCAGAAGAGGCGTCAATGGAGAAATCCCGCCAGTGCATCTCATAGATAACCAGGTCGGCAGGCGACTTGATTTCCGGTCGCTTGTCTTGTTTCCATCCCTCCGGGTCAGTGTCACCCATATCCACAACGGCTCCACGCACGCCATTCACGCCAACAGCCTTGGCGAATACACCAGGAGTTTCACCTTTTCCTATGTCGAAAGTATAGAACTTGCCTTTCAAGTCGCCCATGACAGTCACTTCCCACCGATTGTCACCCATGGGCTTCATCTTGATCGTCTTGAGAGCCTTTCCCCCTTGTCCATCTTGATAAACACGTACCTTTACGATGTTTTTTGTACCAACTTGGGGTGTAGCACCCGTCATACCATCCAGACTGCCACTTGTCGGTGCATTCAATTTGAAAATTGTCTTCGCCGCAGAATACAACATTTCTTCAAATGTGTTCTGGGCAGAAACAATTTGCGGAGCAGCAGTTAACATAAGCGACAACAATATGTTTTTTACTGATTTCATCATTTTGGATTTTATTATTTTGCAAGCAAAGAAACAGCGAAGCCACCGCCTCTTGCCTCGGCTATCTTCAAGATGTCACCCTTCTTCACGGTTTTGCGAATTATCTGATACGACTTAGGGTTCTTCTCGTAGTCTGCGTTCTTGCCATCCTGGTAGATGGCACAGTCATACTTCTTGCCCTTGTCGAGGAAGTCGAGCTTCACTACGGCGGTACGAGCGGTAGCGTCCGTCTTGCCACCCACAAACCAGTTGTCGGTGCCCTTGGCCTTACGAGCCACGGTGATATACTTGGCAGGCTCGGCCTCCAAATACTTGGAGTCATCCCAATCGCAAGCCACGTCACGGATGAATTGGAAAGCATCGTCATATTTCTCATAATGCTCCGGCAGGTCGGCTGCCATCTGCAACGGACTGTACATCACGAGATAGAGCGAGAGCTGACCACACAGCGTGGTATGTACAAAACTCTTGTTATCGCTCCACGCTGAGAGCTGGGTCTCGAAGATACCAGGCGTATAGTCCATGGGACCACCCTGCAAACGGGTGAAAGGCAACATGACGGTGTGATAAGGTACACTTCCACCAAACGCCTCATACTCTGTGCCACGGGCACTCTCGTTCCCCACCAAGTTAGGCCATGTACGACAAATGCCTGTTGGACGTGTTGCCTCATGGGCATTCACCATGATATGATGCTTGGCAGCCGTCTCGACCACACGCTGGTAATGATTGTTCATCAACTGACTGTAGTGATACTCGCCTCTTGGGATGATGTCGCCTACGTAACCTGTCTTCACGGCATCGTAGCCATACTTGTTCATCAAGTCGAAGGCATTCTCCATGTGGCGCTCATAGTTGAGAGCGGCAGCAGAGGTCTCGTGGTGCATCATCAACTTCACGCCCTTAGCGTGCGCATAGTCGTTGAGCATCTTGATGTCAAAGTCGGGATAGGGAGTCACGAAGTCGAAGACATCGAGTTTCTGATGACCGAACCAGTCTTCCCAGCCTTCGTTCCAACCCTCCACCAGCACTTCCTGCAAACCGTTCTTGGCAGCGAAGTCGATATAACGCTTCACCTCCTCGTTGGTTGCACCGTGTGTGCCGTTGGGCTTGCATTTGCCATAGTCGGTAACTCCAAGACGAACAGACGGATAATCATTCGTATAACTCCAAGTCTTAGTACCCACTATCATGTTCCACCATACACCACAATACTTGGTAGGGTGAATCCAAGATGTATCTGCTATCTTGCAAGGTTCGTTGAGGTTCAGGGTCAACTTGCAGGAGAGCATGTCCCTAGCATCGTCGCTTACCAAGACGGTACGCCAAGGGGTGTTGAAAGGAGTCTGGACGAATCCCTTACGACCCACTGCGTCAGGGGTCAACCATGATTCTAGCGTCAAAGTCTTTTCATCGAGGTTGAGGTGCATGGTGGGATAATCCAGACAAGCCGCCTCATGGATGTTGATATACAGTCCATCCTTAGTCTTCATCTGAAGAGAGGTCTGCACGCCCGTATCAGAGAATACGGTCGTAGAAGAGTTGCTCTTGTAAGCCTCGCGGTTCTTGGAGATGACAGGCCGAATGCCGGTCAAAGGAGTTATCTGATACTCATACTCCTGGGTGTCATAGTCGCCAGGAATCCAGTAGGTGGTGTGGTCGCCAGCCATGGCAAACTGGGTATGTTCTTCTTGAATCACGAAATAATTGAGACTCTCCTGCTGAGGGAACTCATAGCGCAATCCCATACCGTAGTCATAGACACGGAAACGGATGGTGATGTCACGCTTGGAAGACGCTTGGTTCAAGTTTACCTCCAACTCATTGTAGTTGTTGCGGATGGTGGCGGTCTCCCCCCAAACAGGCTTCCAAGTCTCATCGAAGGTCGAGGTCTTGCTTCCTGTCTCGGTGAAACCATCCATCAGACTAGTCTCTTTCATACCTTTAGAGGCATGCTTGTCCTTTGCCAACTCCAAGCCTAAGTGAGAAGGCTTACATACAGTCTTGCCCTTATAGCTCATCTCATAAGTAGGCTGTCCACTCTGAGAGAGGGAGAACTTCACTTCGACATTGCCATTAGGCGATTTTACGGTCTGGGCCGCTGTCAACATCGGAATCAACAAGCCCACAAATAAAGCACTGAGTTTCTTCATATTTTTAGCCATTGTTTTCTACGATGCAAAATTAGTAAAAAGCTAGAAATAGTCCACGTCTTCTCGTGTAATAAATCTAAAAAGGGATGCGCAAACGTTTGCGCATCCCCCTCAAGTCTTTCTTTTCTCCAACGTGACTATTTTCTTCCTGCCTGCGAAATCATTTCCGTCAATTTATTCACGAAAGAGACATCTTTCGCCAAGTCCTCGATGTTGAGGTGCATGCGATAACGCCAATAATGCTTCGGGTTGGCTGGTATGTTGATGCGCTCGGCATCCGCATCGGCCAGTCGAATATCCTCGTCGATGGCAAGCCAGTCCTGGATGCTCAAGATGCAGAGCATGGACGGACAGGTCAGGTGGCGTGAGATGATGTCCTTGGCAAGCCATCCCGTAAGTGGATGGGGCGCCGGTCCCTGACGGTGGAGCATGGTGTTGTAATACTCCTGGGTACGCTGGATGTTCTCATCCCACCACATACGAAGCGTAGGCATATCGTGGCTGGAGATGGTACAAACCGAACGATAAGGGAAACGGCTCAGATGTCCGAACTTCACCGACGGATCCTTTGGCATGCTCTGGAGTTCCAAGCTCAATATCTTCAACTCATTCATCACCCAAGGCACACAGTCGGGCACCATCCCAAGGTCTTCGGCGCAAACCAACATACGGGTAGCCTGAACCAACTTAGGCAACTTCTTCATCGCCTCGCCATACCAATACTGGCTGTTGCGACGATAGAAGTAATCATTGTAAAGACGGTTGAACGCCTGTTTGTCATTATCATAGAGCGACTCAAAGATGAAGTCAAACTGGGCGGAGATACGCGGATGGTACAAGCCCGGAGTACGATGGTCACGAACGAAGAGCACATCGCTAATCATGGCATAAAGTCCATCCCGAATCCAAATCTCCTTTTGGTCGGTCACACCCTCGAAGAGTGCCTCCACCTTGCGCTGTGTATTCACCTCTGGCTTCAACTGATAACGCTCTTCGTCCAAACGGTCGAGGTATTTCTCCTTCACCTCTTCTGCACGATCATGGAACATACGGTTGAGCACCCAGTCGGTGATAAATGGACGAGTGAACCTATCCTCCTGGAAATTAAGTCCATACGCCTGAATCTCCTGGGTTGTCATACCCAAAGCAGGCGCAAACTGTCCAAGCAATCCGTGTACGGCATCTACCGGTATCTCCCAGATACGGAAGAAGCCCAGCACGTGGTCGATGCGGTAAGCATCGAAGAACTTCGACATGTTTTGGAATCGACGTGTCCACCATTGGCAACCGTCCTTCAGCATCTCATCCCAATTATAAGTAGGGAATCCCCAGTTCTGACCGTTCACAGAGAAGTCATCGGGTGGAGCACCCGCCTGACCATTGAGGTTGAAGTACTTAGGCTCCATCCAGACATCGCAGCCATAACGGTTGACACCGATAGGAATATCACCCTTCAAGATGACTCCTTTGGCCTTGGCATGCTCATGCGCCTCCTGCATCTGTGTGTTCAGTATATATTGTATGAAGTAGAAAAACTCCACTTCTTTGTACGCCTTGTTCTTTGGGTCGGACAACGCCTCTCGCTCCGTCTCGTCCCACGTATGATGGTCTTGCCATTTGGAGAAATCGGCAGTACCATTCTTGTCACGCAAGTAAGAATACTGGGCGTATGGCACAAGCCACTGCTCCGTCTCCTCAAAGAACGCCTTGAACTCGGCGCTCTCCATCGTCCTTTTCCCTTCCTGATTGAAGACTTGTCGCAAATAGCCGATCTTGAAATCGTTGACTTTCTCATAATCTATCTGGTCAAGGGCATTGAGTTCCGCCCTAGTCTTCTCCGCCTCGGCACGGCACTTGGCATCCTTCAGGTCTGGCAACGCATTCAAGTCTGCATACTGAGGATGGATGGCAAAGACACTGATGCAACTATAGGGATAAGAGTCTGTCCATGTATGGGTAATGGTGGTGTCATTGATAGGAAGAAGTTGAAGCACCTTCTGGCCGGTCTTCGCCACCAAGTCAATCATAGCCTTGAGGTCGCCGAAATCACCGATGCCCGCACTCTTCTTGCTTCTCAGAGAGAAAACAGGCACCAAGGTACCAGCCAACTTGCGATTCCAGCGTTCCAAGAACGACTGGTTCAACTCGTATGAGATCAAAGTTCCTGCTTTCATTTCCGAGATTTCCAGACTTCTGTTGAACCCCGTCTCCCACATACATTCCTTCTTCTCATTGACTGCCACAAACTTAAATTCCAAATAGTTGACCGCCAAAGCCTCCACATTGATGTCGGTAGCCCACTCATTATAGTTCTGCTGCACCATTGGCACTGCACGTTTGGCATCCCAGGCACCCAAAGCCGGGTCGGACCCGACAATAGCCAAATGCTCACCGTCACGAAGCTGTGGCGCGCGGACAATCAAGCGAATCGTCTTGGCAAAGGCGTTTTCTCTCACTGGGGATGGCTGTTGATGGTTGATGCAATCCGTGAAAGCACTGCTATAGAGATAGGAATCCTCCGGGAAATCATGCCAACGGTCGTAGATGGTATATTCGTTCGATCTCTCCGCCGTGACGTTCAACTGATGCTTGACCACCAGCCACTCCGTCTTGCAACAACACCCATCACGCTCTACACTATAATAATAGGTGCAGTTCTTAGTCTTAGGAGTAGCATCCAAGTCGCACGACCATCTGCAACCATCGGATGTCACCATCTTGTGCAGAACTTCTTTTCCATCGACCATCATGTTCAAGACGAGTTCCTCGCCATAGACAGTCTTATAATCTATATTAAAATGAAATATCATAAGACAACAAAAGTTAGTTATTATGGTGCGAAATTAATCATTTTTTCAGAAAAATGACTAACTTTTTTACACAAAAAATGCAAAAAGGTTGTGCAATCGGTTGCACAACCTTTATTTTGTTATGTTTATTGCTTCTCCCTGATGATAGAAACCGACAATGCTCCACAAATGAGCAAGACACCAGCGACTATCATCATGGCACTCTGATGGGAACCCACCAAACTCAAGACTGCGCCACCACAGACAGCAGCAACAATCTGAGGAATACAGATGGTTCCGTTAAACAAGCCTAGGTATGCTCCCATGTGGCCATAACCCTGCAAGGCATTGGTGACAAAGGTGAAAGGCATCGCCAGCATGGCTGCCCACCCTGCGCCTATCATCAAGAATGGGATAAACTGCAAGTACTGATCATGCAAGAACGGAATCAAGGCGAAGCCCACACCACCGACAATCAAACTGACCGCATACGCCATCTTGGGATTCTTGAACTGCGGAAGAACCACTGCCCAAAGCACGCTCCCCACAGCCTGTACTGCGAAAAGAATGCCCACCCAGTTGCCTGCCTCCTGAAAAGCCTCCGAAGTTGGATCGGTGGTATTCCATACGGTCTCTGCAATAGCACCCGTTGAATAATTCCAAAGATAAAGAAAACCTGCCCAACAGAAAAACTGCACCAATCCTACCTTCCAAAAAGTGGCAGGAGCGTTCCTCAGGAGAGTGATCCAGTTAAGTGAAGAGTGATGAGTGTTGAGTGATGAGTCTTCACTCCCATTGTAAATGGCATATTGTCGGGGATCCCACTCCTTCACCTTCATCGTCGTATAGATGACACAAAGTATCAGGATTGCGGCACCTACATAGAACGACCAAATGACAGAATCGGGCACCACGCCCTTGTCCGCCACGTTCTTGATACCCAAGAAGGTGAAGAGAAACGGGAAGATATATCCAGCCACCGAACCTGCGTTGCAGAGGAAGCTCTGGATGGAGTAAGCCTTCGCCTTTTGTTTTTCGTTGACCATGTCGCCCACCAACATCTTGAAAGGTTGCATCGCCATATTGATACTGGTATCGAGAAACATCAAGGCTATCAGACCGAAGAGCATCGCCCCGCTCACGGTCAAGCCCAAAGAGCCGGCGTTTGGCAACAGGCACATCACGAGGACGGCAATCGTAGCACCGATAAATAGATAAGGTATGCGACGGCCGAAACGGCACCAAGTCTTGTCGCTCAACGTGCCGACGATAGGTTGTACGAGGATTCCCATCAAAGGAGGGAGAATCCAAAAATAGCTCAAGTTGTGCGGGTCTGCACCCAATGTAGCAAAGATTCGGGAGATATTCGCGCTCTGAAGGGCGTAGGCTATCTGCACTCCGAAGAATCCAAAGCTCAAATTCCAGAGCTTCCAGAAACTTAAATTAGGTTTTTGTGTCATTGTTATATTGTTTTTATTTATATTCGATAGTCTTATAACGGTGAAAGAAGTCATCGCGTGGTTCCCCTCACAACGAGCCTTGTCCTGACCACCCTTTTTTTCCACCTCTTCACGTGGGATTGAACCTTCCACCTGCCCGATAAGGATATTGGCAGCCTCCTCGCCCACGACAACACCGCGTTGCTCCACCGTCGTGAGCATGGGGTCACAAGCCTTGGCACGGTCGCCATTGGTAAAGCCGCAAATACTGACATCCTCGGGCACCCTAAGCCCCATCCGCTTGGCGGTATAGAGAATGCCGATGGCGGTATCATCGTTGATGGCAAAGAAGGCATCCGGGCGGTCGTCACTCTCCAGGATTTCCGGAGCTATCGCCTCGGCTTGCGCACGGTTGTCACAGATCTTTACGTGGGAGGGGATTTCCGTGAGTCCATTCTTCACCAGGGCATCATGATAGCCATTGTATCTGTTCTTGGAGATTTCCATGTTCATCGGAGAACCAAAGAAAGCTATCTTCTTGCACCCCGTATCTATGAGATGAGTCACGGCAGTGAATGCCCCCATATAGTCATCCACCACCACACGGGAACAGTTGACACCCGTACAGATTCTATCATAGAACACCAAAGGAACACCCTTGTCCATCAACTTTTGGAAATGGTCGTACCGTTTGGTGTCCTTTGCCTGCGAGACAATGATTCCGCAAACCTTGTTCTTATAGAAGTCTTCGCAGATGGAGACCTCCTTGTCGTACCGCTCATTGCTCTGCGCCACCATCACACGGTAGCCACGGGCACGAGCCTCTTCCTCTATGCCGGAAAGTACCGACATAAAATAATAATGTACGAACTCAGGCACTATCACGCCTATCACCTTCATGGATTGCACCTTGCTGTGGCGCAAAGCCTCGCCGATGACATTCGGGTAGAAGTTGTGGTCGCGGGCATATCGCTGTACCCGGTCCTTCTGGGCTGCGCTGATACGGTCGCTGTCCTTCAACGCTCTGCTCACCGTGGCGATACTTACGCCGAGGTCGCGAGCTATATCTTTCATTGTTATAGGTATCTTGTCTATCATGACGTTTTTAGTTATAATGCAAAATTAGGGAAATATCCGTTACCGCGTACCATTCCGAGTGGTGTAAATCAAGAAAATCGCGTGCAAACGATTGCACTAAGGAAATAACGGAATTAACTAAAAAATAGTACAACGTAACGGAAAAGAACTTAATTTTGCAGTCGTAAACTAAAAACTTTCTGGGATTTATTACTGACAGAATAATACAACATATAATATATTAACTAAAAAATCAAACAAAATGATGAAGCAGGTAAAATTTAAATTGCCTCTCAGAGCGTTGACCCTAGCCAGCGGTCTCCTTCTGACAGCAAGTTCCTTCGCACAGTCTGGTGCCGTCAAGGGACACGTGAAAGATGCTTCTGGTGAGCCTGTCATGGGTGCTACCATTACTGTGAACGGCAAGGCTGTGGGCATTACCGACATGGATGGCAACTTCTCTGTTGACGCCGCTCCTGGCTCTAACCTAACGTTTACTTATCTAGGCATGACCCCACAGACCGTGAAGGCATCCTCCAACATGACCATCACCCTCGCCGACGACTCCAAGTCTTTGAACGAAGTCGTTGTCATCGGCTACGGAGCAGTCAAGAAGAACGACCTGACTGGTTCTGTAACAGCCATCAAGCCAGACTCAAAGAACAAGGGTGTGGTTGTCAACGCACAAGATATGCTCGTTGGTAAAGTTGCCGGTGTCAACATCACAAGCAATGACGGCACCCCGGGTGGCGGTGCCTCCATCCGTATTCGTGGCGGTTCTTCTCTGAATGCCTCCAACGACCCATTGATTGTCATTGATGGTCTTGCCATGGACAATGACGGCGTAAAGGGTCTTTCCAACCTTCTTTCTGTGGTCAACCCACAGGATATTGAGTCTTTCAGTATTTTGAAAGACGCTTCCGCTACAGCCATTTATGGTTCTCGTGGTTCTAATGGTGTCATCATCATTACTACCAAGAAAGGCCATAAGGGGCAGAAGCCTACTGTATCATATTCCGGCAACGTAACTGTCAGTGAAAAGAAAAATACCATCGACGTTTTGGACGGAAATGAATACCGTGCGTTGATCGAGAAACTCTACGGCACAGACAGTGAAGCCTATAGCGCATTAGGTACCGCAAATACCAACTGGCAAGATTTGATTTATCGCACAGCCATCAGCCACGACCACAACATCACCGTTTCCGGGGCTGCGAAGAATCTTCCGTATCGTGTTTCTGTCGGTTACACCGACCAAGAGGGTATCATCAAGGGTTCTGACTTCCAGCGTGCCACTGCATCCATCAACTTGAACCCTTCCTTCCTCAAGGACCACTTGACGGTCAACTTGAACGCCAAGGGAATGTATGCCAGAAGTGTATATACAGACGGCTCCGTTGTTTCATCGGCTGTAAGAATGGACCCGACACAGGATCCATACAACTTTACTTCCGCATACCACAAGGCACAGTTGGGCGACAAAATGGGACAAACTCTTCAGAATTTTGGAGGTTATTTCCAGTGGTGTACAGGCGCTTCATTTGGCGACTCCACTTGGCCTTACACTTACAACAGCACAGCAGACATGCCTAACCCCGTCTCTTTGTTAGACCAGGCAAACACAACGGCCCACAGCCGATCATTTATCGGCAGCGCAGACATCGACTACAAGGTGCATGGCTTTGAAGACTTGAGATTGCACGCGACTTTAGGCGCCGACATATCAAAAGGCCGCCAATCACAAGCTTTCGCTCCTAGCTGCACCAACGCCTTGTATTACGGAAGCTATGGCGGCGAGGAGATATTGAAGCGCAACCTTACTTTGAGTGCATACGCCCAATACTACAAGGATTTCGACAAAGACCACCATTTTGACATCATGGCAGGTTATGAGTGGCAGCACTTCTGGCGCAGCAAGAAGAACGACTACGTAGGCTATTACCCGACTACCAACGACGATGCCAGCCTTGCAGGAACAGAGCGTCCTCATACTCCCTATAGCGAGAAAAGCGAAAGTTACCTCGTTTCGTTCTTTGGCCGTGCCAACTATACCTTGATGAATCGCTACTTCCTGACCGCAACCGTCCGTGACGATGGTACCTCCCGATTCAAGAAGCACTGGGCTTGGTTCCCATCATTCGCCTTCGCCTGGAAGATCAACGAGGAGAACGAGTGGAAGAAGATCAAGTGGATCTCCGACCTGAAACTTCGCTTGGGTTATGGTTTGACAGGTCAGCAAGCAGGTTCCATTGGTGACTATGAATGGATTCCGACATACTCCATCAGCACGGGCACCAATGGTTTCTATCCTATCGTTGACGACGGACAACTTTATAGACCCAACAACTATCGGCCAGACTTGAAGTGGGAGACAACCACCACTTATAACATCGGCTTGGACTGGGGCATCTTCGACCAGAGACTTTCCGGTAACATCGACTGGTATTTCCGCAAGACAACCGACTTGCTCAACTATGCGCCACTGGCTTCCATGGCAGGTTACAAAAACCAGGCATGGCAGAACATAGGTTCTTTGCAGAACTCCGGTGTCGAGACATCTATCACATGGCGTGCCATCCAAACCAAGGATTGGTATTGGACCATGACCTACAACTTCACCTACAACCAGAACAAGATTACCGACTTGAATGGTGTATCAGATAACGGCGCACCTGTTCCTAATACAAACATCAAGATAGGTGGTGGTAGCGGTGCATATCTGCAAGCAAACCAAGTAGGATATGCCATGAACTCTTACTATGTTTACCAGCAAGTGTATGACGAGAAGGGTAATCCGATAGAGAACTGCGTCGTGGACCGTGACGGAGACGGAAAGATTACAGAAAACGACAAATATCTCTACAAGAGTCCTGCCGCTCCTGTGACAATGGGCTTCTCCTCTCGCTTGGAGTACAAGAATTGGGACTTAGGCTTCTCTTTGCGTGCCAGCATCGGCAACTATGTTTACAACAATGTAGAGCAAGGCATGAGCAACATGAACAAGGGTGAAGTGTTCTCCAATTCCTTGAAGTACTTCTCCAACCGCTTAAAGAGCACTGTTGACAGAAACTGGCAGACATACGAGATAACCTCCAAGTTGTCTGACTACTATGTAAGAAATGCCTCATTTCTGAAATGCGACAACATTACATTAGGATATAGTTTCAACAACTTGTTTAAGTCTAGCGGATGGCATGGCATTTCCGGACGTGCATACGCAACGGCATCCAACGTGTTTACAATCACCAAGTACGACGGATTAGACCCAGAGGTGTTTAACGGAAACGACGACAACATCTATCCACGTCCATTCTCTGTAGTAGTTGGTCTTAGCTTGAATTTCTAATAAGAAAGGAGACTCATTATGAATAAATATATTAAAAGAATTGTTCCTGTAGCAGCCATGCTACTATCTTTGGGAACAACATCATGCGTGGGGGACTTGGACGTTACTCCTATCGACCCTAACATACAGACAGAACTGAATGTCAACGGCCTTTTCAACAAGTGCTATGCTAATTTTGCCTTGGCAGGAAACGGAGGAGCCAATGGCGACTGTGACATCGATGGTCTTGACGGTGGCACAACGGGGTTTGTGCGCCAATTATTCAATGCCAACGAGTTGACAACCGACGAAGCGATTTGCGGATGGGGCGACGACGGTGTCGCTAGCTTTTGCTACAACAGCTACAATGCCTCACACCCTATGTTGAATGGCTTCTATGCCCGCATCACAACAGGTATCGCATATTGCAACCAATATCTTTCTGTTGCAGGCGACCAGAATGCAACGATGGCAGCAGAGGTTAGATTCTTGCGTGCCTTCGAATACTTCACATTAATGGATGGTTGGGGCAACATTCCTTTCACGATCAATCCGATGACCAAGCCTGTTCAATATTCCAGGGCACAAGCCTATGAATGGTTGGAAAAGGAATTGCTGGAAATCGAGCCGAATCTATCCGAGGCCAAAGCCAAGAAATCTACCGACACGGGCTACGGCCGCGTAGATAAGGCTGCTTGCTGGCTGCTCCTTTCCCGTCTCTACCTCAACGCCGAGGTATATACAGGTACCGCCCAATGGGCAAAGGCAAAAGAGTATGCCAAGAAAGTCATGGACTCTTCCTATAAGTTGAATATGGAGGGAAAGAATGGCTGGAGTGCTTACCAGATGCTTTTCATGGGCGACAATGGAGAGACCGACGCTGCATACGAAGGCATCTTCCCTCTCCTGCAGGATGGTTTGAAGACCACAAGCTGGGGTACTTCCCTTTTCTTGATGGCCAGCACATACGACGAAGACATGCACGGAAATCCTAACGATGCCGTCGCAACCAACGGAACAGACCAGAAATGGGGTGGCAACCGCGCACGTCCTGACTTGGTAAAGAAGTTCTTCCCGCAAGGCGATGTTCCTCACTTGGAGAGCTATCAAACGGCAGAAGCTGCTGGTGACGACCGCGCACTCTTCAATGGTATCGACCGCACATTGGACAATGAGGACGTATCAACCTTCAAGAGCGGTTTTGCCGTAGCCAAGTTCAACAACTTCAAGACAGACGGCAGCAAAGGACATGATGGTACTTTCTGCGACACCGACTTCTTCTTGCTGCGTGCCGCGGAGGCTTATCTCAACTTTGCAGAAGCTGACGCCCGCCTCAACGGCAACAACACCACGAAAGAAGGAACAGAAGCCATCAACAAGATTCGTGAGCGTGCCAACGCAACAACCCGCGAGGGAAGCTATTCGGTCAACGACATCTGCGACGAGTGGAGCCGTGAGTTCTATTTCGAAGGGCGCCGTCGCATGGACTTGATTCGTTTCAATAGATTCGGTGGCACTGTCAACTACAACTGGCAATGGAAGGGCGGCACAAAGGCAGGCCGCAATTTCTCAAAGGATTTGAATATCTTTGCCATTCCTACCAACGAGTTGACTTCCAACAAGAACTTGACTCAGAATCCTGGATATTAATATTCAAAACTTTAAAAGGAACTCATTATGAAAAATATTATAAAATCAGCATTACTTGTTGTCATGGGCTTAGCGCTCATGACTGCATGTAGCGATGACAATGACTCCAATCCGACGCTCAAGTCGCCCACGGAGTTCAAATTGAACACACCAGCCTTGGCAAATGCGCCTATCGACTTGGCCAATTCTTCAAAGATTATATTGACATGCTCGCAGCCAAACTATGGTTTTCCTGCAAGCACCCAATATACAGTTCAAGTTGCCACCCAACAAGATATGTCCGACGCTGTGGAAATTGAAGAAAGCCATACTTCGGCAAAAATCGAAATCGATGCGGCAACCCTGGCCAGCACCTTGACAAACATCTACGTTGCAAAAGGAAAGACAGACGCAGATTTCCCGATGGACATCACCGCTTTCTTCCGTGTTAAAGCAAATGTGATTACAAGCACAGGAACAGCTGTAGAGGGTTCTGAGATTCTGTCAAACGTCGTATCTCTCAACAAGGTTCACCTCTTGTACTCATTGCCACCTGTCACAACACCAGACAATCTGTACGTTACCGGCAGTTTCTGCGGCTGGGATTGGGGCAAATGCTTCGACATGATCAAGGTCAACGGTGCCGAGAACGTATTCTGGCGTTTGGTTTACATTGACGACAGCGGCATCAAGATAAATACCGAGAAGGCTTGGAATGGCAATGAACTTGGCTATGCTGGCGTCAGCATCTCCGGTGACTGCGCCGACGACATCATCGAGAATGGCGGCAACATTGCTTCCAAGAACCCGGGATGGTACCTGATGATTGCGACAACATCTGTTTCGGGTCGTAACATCGTCTTTGATGTTCAGTTCAACAAGCCTGAGGTTTGGTTGATGGGTCCTGTGGTAGGCAACAGTGATTGGAAAGAGCTCGTAGATGGTTGGTCTTTCTCCGTACCATCAACAGCTGACGGCGAGTTTGTCTCTCCAGCCTTTGCCGGTGCAGTGCCTGGTGGCGACGGCGATGGTGTCCGTGCCTACGTCAAGATTCCTGGATACGACTGGTGGAAGTCTGAGTTCATGGTATTCGACGGCAAGATCGAGTATCGTTCCACAGGTGGCGACCAAGCCCGTGTAGCAGGTAAGGTAGGACAGCAGTTACACCTCAACTTCGCCAAGGACACAGGCGAAATCAAGTAAATAACGATTTAACATCGAACAACAATGAAAAAAACATCATTATATTTAACTATCGCACTTGCAGGCCTCTTCATGGGGTCCTGCAGTGACGACTACACGGATTGGGCTAATCCTCAGACTAACCCACAGGAAGACGCCATCACCATTCCGGGCTTTAGTGCTGCGGCTGCACAAGCCATCGACTTTGCACAAGTAACTTCTGATAGCGTCACCGCTTACTCTCTGGGTGTGGGTGCCTTGCCGGCTGGCTTCAGCTTGGAAAATGCCAGGATGGAACTGACCCCCAAAGGTGTTGAAAATGCAACAACGACCACGATCAACACGAGTCTTGACGGCAACAGTGCGGTGTCTGATTTGGCACCAGTGGTAGAAGCCGCATACGGCAAGCGGCCTACGGCCCGCACTTTCGATGCACACGTCTATGTCAATGCGGTCAAAGACGGACAGGCGGTTCTCATCGACGCAGGAAACGTTGACCTCGTCATGACTCCCAAGGCTCCGTTCATCGACAACAACTATTATATCGTTGGCGATATGACAGGATGGGCTTTGGACAACAACCTCAAGTTTACCCATTCCGCCGCAGACGTTTACGAAGACCCTAACTTTACCATCATGTTCACCACAACAGCCGACAACCAATACTGGAAGATTATTCCACAGGGCAATGTTGACAAGGGCAACATTTGGGCTGTAGAAAACGACCCTAAGGGTGTGGTTGGCGTAGAGATAGACGGCGATGACGCGATGAGCGGCACTCTTCTCACGACAACCTCCACGGGTGCAAAAGCCAACGCCGGCAAGATAGCCAAGGCTGGTGTCTATCAGATGACCATCAATATGATGGACTACACTTATACCATCAAGCAGATTGCCCCCGAGTACTATCTCGTCGGCAAATTGCAAGGTTGGGCTACCACCAACAAGTACTGCCTCATGTATGCAGAATCTGCCATGGTACAAAGCTATACCACACAATGGAACGAGGATGCCAACCTGAAGATTTGGCTGGGTAGCGACTGGGGCAATTGGAACAACGCATACGGTACGGCCAACGATGGCGACAACTCTGCTTCCGGCAGCATCGGTGGCAGCGGTGCTATCAAATGTCCTGAACCTGGTGCTTTCTACACCTTCAAGGTTGACTTCTCTACCATGACATATTCTTGGACGAAACTTGCCAACCAGACTCCTACGGAATTCGCCAACATCGGTCTTATCGGAGTGGGCGGCGACTGGAGCAACGATATAGACATGGCACAAGTTACTCCTCACAACTGGTATCTTGAGAAGGACATCCCGGCTGGCGGTCTCAAGATTCGCGCCAACCACGAATGGAACAATGCAGGCAACTGGGGACTCGCCGGCGGTCAAGAGTATGCTAACACGGGCAAACTCATCAGTGACGGCGGAAGCCAGAACATTCCTGTTCCCGCAGGCAAGTACAAGATTTTCTTCAATGATATCACTGGCGAATACGCTTTCATTGCGGAATAACTGGGCATAGCTGAAGAAAAGCATTGTCAACGCCAGGCGGTTCTCTCACCGGGAACCGCCTATTTTCAATTAACAGCAAAAGAATAACACAAAAGTCAATATGAAGAAGATTTACCTTACACTCATTGCCTTCTTGGCAACAGCCGGCGTTTTCGCACAGGGTTGGCCAGCCAAGTATGACGGTGTCATGTTGCAAGGATTCTACTGGGATTCTTACAGAGACTCCAAGTGGAGCACACTCGCCTCACAGGCCGATGAGCTTAGTCAGTATTTCAACCTGGTATGGATTCCACAAAGTGCCTATTGCGGTGGTAAATCCATGGGCTACAACGACCTCTATTGGTTCAGCAACTACAATAGTTCTTTCGGCACAGAAAAAGAGTTGCGCAGCCTCATCCAGACTTTTAAGAACAAAGGCATCGGAACGATAGCGGATGTCGTCATCAACCACCGCAACACCCTGACTTCCTACTTCGACTTCCCGGAGGAAACATACAAGGGAGTAACCTACAAAATGTATTCCACTGACGTTTGTGCGAATGACGACAAGGGAGAAACGAAGAAATGGGCTGATGCCCATGGCTACACGCTTAGCAGCTACGACGACTCCGGCGAAGGGTGGGACGGCATGCGTGACCTCGACCACAACAGCAGCAACGTGCAAACTGTGGTGAAAGCTTATCTCAACATGCTATTAAATGATTTTGGATATGCAGGTTTTCGTTATGACATGGTCAAAGGATATGCAGGCAAGTTCACTGGCATTTACAATGACGCTACCCAACCTGCCTATTCCGTAGGAGAATATTGGGATGGCAACACCAACACAGTAAAGGCATGGCTGGATGCCACCAAAGTCAACGGCCAAATCACAAGTGCTGCATTTGACTTCCCGATACGTTACGCTGTCCGCGATGCCATCAACGCCAACTGGAACTCAGATATCAACGGCGGTATCGCTACAGACAACACCTACAAGCAGTATGCAGTCACATTTGTAGAGAACCATGACACGCAATACCGTTCCTTGAGTGAGCAGAACGACCCTATCCGCAAAGACACGCTTGCCGCCAACGCCTTGATCCTCGCCACGAGTGGCACACCTTGCGTTTTCTACAAGCACTGGCTTGCCTACAAGAAGGACATCAAGATGATGGTCAACGCCCGCAAAGCAGCAGGCATCAACAACAATAGTGCCACGACTCTCAACTCTTACAAAGGCACCAACTACAGAGCCGTCACCACAACGGGGACCAACACCTCTTTGCTTGCCGTAATGGGTTCTGGATCCAAGAGCTTTACACCAGGATCAGCGTACCAGGAAATTCTCTCGGGTTATCACTACCGCTACTTCTTGCCTAAGAAAGCAAAGATTGCATGGGTAGATTTACCTTCTGGCGACTACGAAGAAGAACAGAAGGCTAAGCTAGTGGCTGTAACCAACAATTCCAGTGCAAAATTGGTCTATACGACAGATGGCACAACCCCTACAGCTTCCAGCAAACAAGCGACAAGCGGCACGGAACTGACCATTCCATTCGGCAAGACTACTCTCAAAGTGGGCCTTTTGTCCAATGGCACGGTCAGCAGCATCGTCACCCGCGAGTATCATATCACCCAACCAGCGACATTCGTACCATACGACATTACCGTATATGTGAATGCCGACAAACTCGGTTGGACCAACGGCATCAACTTCTGGGCATGGGAGGATGCTTCGGGCGAGAACTTGACCAGCAGCAAGACGTGGCCTGGCGACTTGGTGACACAAAGCAAGACCATCAATGGCAAGAAATGGTATTACCAAACTTACAATATCAAGAACAAAGACTACATGGTCTCTTTCGTGTTCAGCCTCAGCAATGGCGAAAAGACGATACCTCAAACAGAAGACTTTACGGACATCAACAAAGACACTTACTTGGAAATCCAAGACATTCCAAACAGTGATGCCGCCCAAAAGTACTACGGTATTACCGATGTAACAGAAGAGATGGCGACAGGCATCGCCGACGCTCCTGCCATAGAGAAGGAGAACACCGACAAAGCCTGGTACACTCTCTGCGGCATGAAGTTAGGCCAGAAGCCTTCACAAGCAGGCATCTACATCCACCAAGGCAAGAAAGTTGTGGTAAAATAATTAGCCAGCATCAGTGGTGCTGACTTTTCTCTCTATCCTCAACACCTGGTCACAATATTCCACGACTACAGGGCGATGGGTGATAAAGATGATGGTCTTGTCGCGCGAAGCCAAGATATTCTTCAGGAGGTGACGCTCCGTAGCAGGGTCGAGCGCACTGGTAGCCTCATCGAAGAGCATGATGCTGCGATTGCGCAGAAGACTCCGGGCGATGGCTATGCGCTGGGCTTGCCCCTCGCTTAGTCCGCCGCCCTGTTCGCTGCAAAGGGTGTCAAGTCCTTGCGGCAACTCCATCACAAAGTCGGCACAACTCTTATGCAAAGCCTCCACCATCTCCTCGTCCGTAGCATCCAACTTGCCCAACCGCAAGTTTTCCCGGATAGTTCCGCTCATCAGGGTATTGCCCTGCGGAACATACACGAAATTGCAACGATGACGTGGGGACAGTTCCCGGCTTTCCACCTTATTATATATATAGGCTTTTCCTGTCTGGGGATGCAGCAAGGCTAAAATCAAACGGATAAGCGTGGTCTTTCCTGCTCCCGTCTCTCCCAAGATGGCCGTACAACTGCCTGGACGGAAGTCGAAGTTCAAGTGGTCGATGATGTTCGGCCTCTCTCCTTTCTTATAACTATAGCACACTTCCTCCAGTCGTATGCCGCAAGGCGAAGCTACCTCTATCGGTTCGCCTTGTTCCTCCAGCGGATTTTCCTCCAGTTCCATCAGTCGCTCTGCAGCCGTAAACACACTTACGAAGGCAGGAACGAGCTTGGTCAGGTTGCGTGCCGGCACCTGAATCTTGTTGACCAACTGCAAGAAAGCGGTCATGCCTCCAAAGCTCAACGTGCCGCTACTCATACGGATGGCAGCCCATAGGAAGGCAACGAGATAGCCTAGCGCGAAACCGAAGTTGACGATGAGGTTGCTGAACACACTGAACATCGTGCGCCTCACCACATGCCCCCGCAACTCCTTCTGCGTGTTCTCCAGTTTCCCCACCATCGCCTCGTCCTTCTCCAAGGTCTTGATGAGCATACGATGCTGGATGGTTTCCTGCAACACGCTCTGCACCTTGCTGTCGGAGTCGCGTACCTGACGGGTGAGCTGGCGCATTTTCCCCACATATATCTTGCTGAATGCCAGGAATATTGGAATCATGATGACGATGACCATGCTCAGCATCTTGTCCATCGAGAAGAGATAGAAGAAGGCGCCGAGAAACATCGCCAACACACTCAGCGTACTGGGAATGGTCTCCGTCAAGAAATTGACCACCGTGTTGACATCCGTCTCCAGTCGGTTGAGCACGTCGCCCGAATGAAGTCGTTCCCTGCCCTGCCATTCCGACCGAAGGATGCGGTCGAGCATACGCTGCTGCATACGGTTCTGCGCCTTGATGCCCAGGAGATTGCGAATCCATATCGAAGAGATGTTCAGGGCGAAATCGGCGAGAATCAGGATTCCCATCAAGCCCACCGCCCAATAGATGTTACCCTCCACGGCATGGGAAGCGACATCGATGGCACGCTTCACCGCCCACACCTGCGCCAAGCTCACGCCTACCGACAGCAAGCCCACGGAAGCATTGAGGACAGCCTGCAACTGGTTGCCCCTCCACGCCCGCCAAAGCCACACCAACAGCGTCTTGACATTATACTTAAATTTCGGAACCTTGAAAAATTTCATTTTTAATGTTAAGTGTTAAATGTTAAGTGTTAAATGAGGCTTGCACCTTTAGTTTGAATATTATCCGCCAACAAAAACTTAACATTCAACATTTAACACTTTCCAATGCGAATCATCTTTCCCTCTGGTCAGCTCCCCACATCAACTTCTCCCTCAAGGTGGAAAAATATCGCTGGTTGCGTTGTTTCACGATCTTGATGGAATGAGGAGCACGGCGGATGACCAGGCGCGTCTCCTCCGTCATGCGCTCGCTTCGTCCGTCGATAGCCACCAGATAGTTGTGGCTACGACTCTCGATGTCGAGCGTTATCTCCGCCGTGTCATTGATGACTATCGGACGGATATTCAAACTATGGGGAGCCACCGGGGTCAAGCAAAGGCTACCACTCTGCGGAATGATAATGGGTCCGCCATTGGAGAGGTTGTAGGCGGTGGAACCCGTAGGAGTGGTCACGACGAGTCCGTCAGCCTGGTAAGTGACCAAGAACTCGCCGTCGATATGGGTACGGATGGAAATCATCGAGGCATCATCGCGCTTCAAGACGGCGATGTCGTTCAAGGCAAACGGATTTCCTGCCAAGACACCTCCCTTTGCCTCCAACAGTATCACCGCATGATCCTCTATCTGGCACTCTCCTGCGTAAAGGCTCTCCAACGCCGTCTCTATCTCGCCGGGGAGGACATCGGCAAGAAAGCCCAGACGCCCCATGTTGATGCCGATTATCGGTGTGCCTTTCGCCCCTACCCTACTTGCCGCCTTGAGGAAGGTGCCGTCGCCGCCCATGGAGATGACATAATCGACATCGAAGTTATAGTCTTCGAACACGCCAGCCACCTTCATGTCCATACGAAGATCACGAACCAAGAAATCATAATAGGCATTCTCGACATACACCTCTGCGTCCTTCTTTTCCAGGAAAGCAAGGATTGTCTCGATGGAAGCCGACTTCTTGGCTTGGTATTCATTGCCAAAAATGGCGAATTTCAAATGTTGCTTTGTCATGTTGTGTCACCCAGATTGTTTTTTATTTGCAAAAGTAATGATTTTTATTGAAAAATCGGCGATTATTTGCCTAAACTTCACCGTTTCCGTTAAATAACGTTATAAATTCAATCTTTACGGAAAATAATTGTCTTTTTGAATGCGTTGATTGCCAAAAAGTAGTAACTTTGCCGCCAATATAAGGAAAAGATGTAATATTTCGTTTTGACGAATCGACGAATACGCTATTTTTCAAGTTATCAATGTATATGTAAGTAAAAGAACATGAACAAGAATCTTATTTATTATTTAGGGGGGGGGGGAATGCCCAGACCCCGAAGTGGCTGCTATCTATCCTGATGGCGGTGTTACTATGTAGCTCCTTAGATACTTATGCTAAGGATTATAACTGGGAAGGTGTCAAACTGAATTTGACAACGGAAACAATAACCCACAAGACTTATAACGTCAGTAACCAGGTTAACTCCGATACACATTCAGCCAATGCTACCTATCTGGCGAGCGGCAGCAGCCTAAGTACCATCCAGTCTTGGGACAACTTCGACATTACCAACAAATCCAACTGGAACAAAATCGTTTTCTTTTATCATCCAGCAACAGGCAAATGGCTGAGCCAAGGTAGCACCTATGGCACCAAGGCTCATTTGAGCGCAGACTATGGCATGAAATGCTTGCTATCAATGGATGATAGAAATCCTACTGGTGGGTTGTCATTTGGTACTAAAAGATATTTTTTCTTCGTTTGCACAAGTGCAGCCAGCAGTGATGGTCACATGCTTTCTGACAAAAAATTTAGTAGTGTAGGAGAAAAGGCCGACAACGAAGACAACCCTTATTGCGATGCCACCAACTCTGATAACAACATGGTCGCCTGGTCATTCATTCCTTTCACGGAAACCCCTGCCAGCTGCAACGAGTTTGGCATTCGTGCCCGTTATGGTAGTACTAAAAGTTCAAACCACGTTGATTACGAGCATCGTTTCATCACTTACGACCCTACCAGAGACATGGTTTATATCAAGTGGTATGATAGCGACGAACTTGCCAAAGCCGACGAGAACACCCACTGGCGCATGGTCACCCTGCAGCAGATATACGACGCCTTATCAACCAACCCGTCTGATGTAGATGACCCCTTCAACGTATCTTTCTGGCTCAAAGACCCACAGCTCGCCAGATGTAACTCCGAGAACAGTTCTTGGACTTGCAGCATTGAAGATATGCATGGTAATAACGGACTGAAATTCGGCCTTGACAACGTATTCTCAGGAAAACCCGATGGCAGCGCCGAAGACAGGCGATATGGCGTTGGAAGCTCAGGGTTGTCCGATTCTCAAAAGAGCAAGGTAATGAAGGACTACGGTAAGTACTTCTGCGGCGAGATGCGTGCATACGACGCCACCCTCAGCCAGTCTTGGACATGCGTGAAAAGCGGATGGTATCGCCTCAGCTGCCAGGGCTTCGTGAAGGACGGAAACTCCAAACTCTACGCCTATATCAACAACAGCAGCGGCACACGCCTCGACTATCAGAGCGAGCCATTGAAAGACATTGCCGACTACGACAATGACTTGAATGCCATCAGCACCGACACGGTAACCACCATGTTGTCGGCTTCCCGCCTTTTCGTACAAAAGTACTATCCCAACTCCCTCTATATCTATTGTGAAGAAGGAAACACGCTGAACTTCGGTCTGCAGTTCAAGGGTTCCTCTGCCTGGACTTGCTTCGACGATTTCGAGTTAGAGTATTGCGGCGAGGAGAAAGTGGGCCTTGTACTCGACGAAGACAAGACCAAGCTCGACTATATCACCGAAGCCTACGATCATAAGGATGGATTCAAGAACACCATCCTCCACCTGCACCACACATTCTCCGAAAACAACTGGAACACCATCGTATTGCCTGTAGAGCTTACCAAGTCACAGGTGAATCGTTTGTTCGGCGAGGGCACCAAGGTGGCAGAAATGACCGACTTCAGCAATGGTTGCATCCAGTTTACTCGTACAGAGGATGAAAACACCCACGATAGCGAGGTCATCATGAAGGCGAACACCCCATACATCATCAAGCCTACGGTAGCGACTCCTACCGGCGGCGTGGACAACAGCAGCGCCACCCCACAATATTACGACGCTAAGTTCCAATACACCTACAATAGCGATATCAGCAGCTTGAAGACGGTGACCTGCAAAGCCCCATACGCCACCACCCGCTACACCAAGCAAGTGGCAAAGGACTACATGAGCAGCGACGAGTTTGGCACGACAGACTTGCAGATGAGCAACGACAACGGAACAGCCACCGTGACCAAGAACGGCCTGTCTTTCCACGGCACACTCATCCAGACCTACGATGAAAAACAGGCTAGCGGTACAGCCGACAGATACAAACTCAGCCTCAGCGACAAGTACATCGTTTATCAGAACAAGATCTATCACGTTCCTTCCAGCCGAAAGTACGGCATTAAGGGCTTGCGCGGCTACTTCTCGTTTGACACCCCTTCGACATCAGCCAAGTCTGTCAAGTTCTCCATCAACGGAGTGGAAGAAGATGCCGGCAACGTGACAGGCATCGACGGTCTCTTTGAAGGCGGCATAGCCAACACCCCAGACTACGACGGCAAAGTTTACGACCTCAGCGGTCAGGTGGTCAACGCCAACGGCAGCACCGAGGGATTGACCAAGGGTATTTACATCGTGAAGGGCAAGAAGGTGGTTGTCAAGTAACAGCCACCCCACCCGACTCACATTTTCAAGAACCGTAAAACAAAAGACAGACATGAAAAAGTTATATATGAAGCCAGAGACGGAAAGCACGTCTCTGCATCTTGGCGACTGCCTGATGCTCAATGCATCCGTCGAAAAGAAAAACAAGACAAACGACTCCTACATGGATGACGGAGGAGAACTAGGCGACGAAATCCAAGATGGCGTAGCAAATGCCAAGACCTTCAATACCTGGGATGACTGGGACTAAAGGAGGAATGCCGAAAGGCAAACAAGAATCAACAAAGCATCTTTTACTAAGACTTTATAAAAACATCATCGAAGGCAGCGTGTTGCGACAACACGCTGCCTTTTTCGTATCCATCCCCCCACAATCTGCCCACAACCCTATTTTTTCAGCCCGAACGACTTTTGTTGCGCCAATTATTTTGCCATGTCAATTATTATGTTTACATTTGCAGTGGCAAAAGAAACTTGCCCATCAACAACAAGACAAAAAATAACTAAGATTATGGCTAAAGTATATGAATTTCTAGCCAATGGCTTCGAGGAAATCGAAGGTTTGGCTCCTGTTGACATTCTCCGTAGAGGTGGTGTAGATATCAAGACTGTCAGCATCACGGGCAGCGAGTTTGTAGAGACATCCCACGGCATCACCGTCAAGGCAGACCTCAAGTTCGAGGACATCCAGGACTTCTCGGACGCCGACATGCTCCTTCTCCCCGGCGGTCTGCCAGGCAGCACCAACCTCAACGAGCACGAAGGCGTACGCCAGGTCCTCGTCGCCCAGCACAAGGCAGGCAAGAGAGTGGGTGCCATCTGTGCCGCCCCCCTGGTATTGGCCAGCACAGGCATCCTCGACGGCAAGAAGGCAACCTGTTCACCAGGCTTCGAGCGTTATTTCGGCGACAGCACAGAATACACCGGCGAACTCTTCCAGGAGGACGGCAATGTGATTACGGGCGAAGGCCCTGCCGCCACCCTCCCCTACGCTTACCAGATACTGAGCTATTTCGTAGGCGACGAAGAAGTAGCCAAGTTGCAAAAGGGCATGCAGTACGCACATCTAATGAGCAGTAAATAATCAGAATGATGGATTACGTGATTATAGTAGCCGGGGGCAAGGGACTCCGCATGGGAAGTGAGACACCGAAGCAATTTCTTCCTGTCGCCGGCAAACCCATCCTGATGCGCACCATCGAGCGGTTCCACGAATACGATGAGAACCTGCGCATCATCCTGGTCTTGCCAGAGAGCCAGCAGGAATATTGGCACCAGCTTTGCGAGGAACACCATTTCGACATCAAGCATCAGATAGCCAACGGAGGCGACACCCGCTTCCAGTCGTCCAAGAACGGACTGGCACTGATTCCCGATGATGAGGATGGCGTGGTAGGCATCCACGACGGCGTTCGCCCATTCGTATCGACGGCAGTCATAGAAGAATGCTACGAGACCGCTCGCGAGGAATATGCGGCAATCCCCGTATATGCCGTGACCGACACCCTGCGCTACATCGACAGGCGAGGCGGCGGCAAGAACGTGCTTCGCGACGACTATCGCATCGTGCAGACCCCCCAAACCTTCGACATCAGCCTGGCGAAGCAAGCCTTCAACCAAGGTTACAAGGAGCAGTTCACCGACGATGCCAGCGTAATAGAGAGCCTCGGATGCCAAGTGGCGATGGTGGAGGGCAACCGTGAGAACATCAAGATCACCACGCCCTTCGACATCAAAGTTGCAGAAGCATTGTTAGAAGAATAAACAAAAGCTAGAAGAGACAACAACGATGAATAGTATTTTAGACCAAGACATCAAGTTCCTGCCAGGCGTAGGACCCAAGAAGAAGGAGGTGCTGAGCAAAGAGCTCGGCATCAACTCGTATGGTGACTTGCTGGAATACTATCCCTACAAGTATGTCGATCGCACGAAGATATTCCATATCAGCGAACTGACCTCCGACATGCCTTTCGTGCAAATCAAGGGAAAGATACTGAGCTACGAGGAAATAGACACAGGCAAGCGCAACAAACTCCTGGTGGCTCATTTCTCCGACGGCCTTGGCGTGGTAGATTTGGTGTGGTATCGCAGTGGACAATACATCATGAAGACCTACAAGGTAGGCACGGAATACATAGTCTTCGGCAAACCCGCCGCCTATGGGGGACGCTATCAGTTTGCCCATCCCGACATAGACGATGCCAGCAACCTGCAACTCTCCGAGATGGGCATGCAACCCTGCTACAACACCACCGAGAAGATGAAGAAGTTCGGCTTCTCTTCCCGAACCATCGAGAAGATGACCAAGACCCTGGTGGGCTTGTTGCCTCCCCTCCCGGAAACCCTCCCCGACTTCATCGTGGAACGCCTGCACCTCATATCCCGGGATGCCGCCTTCCGCTTCATCCATTATCCGCACTCCCATCAAGAGATGCAGAAGGCACAGGTACGCCTCAAGTTCGAAGAGCTGTTCTATGTGCAACTTAACATATTAAGGTACGCGAGCGACCAGCGCCGCAAATACCGTGGCTACATCTTCAACCGCATCGGCGACATCTTCAATGGCTTCTATGCCCACAACCTCCCGTTCGAGTTGACGGGAGCGCAGAAGAGAGTGATGCACGAGATACGGGCAGACATGTGCAGCGGCCGCCAAATGAACCGTCTCTTGCAAGGCGACGTGGGCTCCGGCAAGACCCTCGTGGCCCTCATGACCATGCTCATCGCCCTCGACAATGGCTACCAAGCCTGCCTGATGGCTCCCACAGAAATCCTCGCCGAGCAACATCTCCAAACCATCCGTGACTTTCTGAAAGGCATGGACATCCGGGTGGAACTGCTCACCGGCATCGTAAAGGGAAAGAAACGGCAGGAAGTACTCGACGGACTGGTCACCGGCGACATACAGATTTTGGTTGGCACCCATGCCATCCTCGAAGCCCCCGTGGTTTTCCACCGCCTGGGCATCGCCGTCATCGACGAGCAACACCGTTTCGGTGTCGCCCAGAGAGCGAAGCTATGGGCGAAGAGCGAGAATCCACCTCATGTACTGGTGATGACAGCCACCCCCATCCCCCGCACCCTGGCAATGACCATCTACGGCGACCTGGACGTGAGCGTCATCGACGAACTGCCGCCCGGCCGCAAACCCATCCAGACACTGCATAAGTTCGACAACCAACTTACCAGTCTCTATCAGAGCATCCGCCGCCAAATCAACCTGGGGCGACAAGTCTATATCGTCTTCCCCCTCATCAAGGAGAGCGAGAAGAGCGACCTCAAAAACCTGGAGGAAGGATATGAGACGCTGAAAGAGGCTTTCCCCGAGTTCCGCCTAAGCAAAGTACACGGACAGATGAAACCAGCGGAGAAGGAAGAGGAGATGGAACACTTCGTAAAAGGAGAGACCCAGATACTCGTTGCCACCACGGTGATCGAAGTTGGCGTAAACGTACCCAACGCATCCGTGATGGTGATACTGGACGCACAACGGTTCGGACTGGCACAGCTCCACCAGCTAAGAGGCAGAGTGGGACGCGGCAGCGACCAAAGCTATTGCATCCTTGTCACCAACTACAAGCTGTCGGAGGAAACCCGCAAACGCATCGACATCATGTGCGACACCAACGACGGATTCCGCATCGCCGAAGCCGACTTGAAGTTCAGAGGCCCCGGCGACCTGGAAGGAACTCAACAGAGCGGCATGGCCTTCGACCTCAAGATAGCCAACATCGCCAGGGATGGACAACTCGTGCAGTTGGCACGCACAGAAGCCCAGGCCATCATCGACACCGACCCACATTGCGACCTTCCGCAGAACGCCCTGCTCTGGAATCGCCTGAAAGAACTGAAGAAGACCAACATCAACTGGGCTGCAATCAGCTAAGAAACAAAAAACAGAATAAAAAGATGATATAGTCAAAAGTAAATAGTTTGAGAAAAAACGCCCGCAGTTTTGGTAGTTTCATAAAAAAATCTTATCTTTGCACCATGCGATTGAAATTGACCATAGA
>CAVGEN010000080.1:0-40113 GCA_963628185.1 Waltera intestinalis
ATGCCCGAGCAGCAGAACATATTGTAAGCCTCACGATACTCCTTCACGATCCAGAAGCCATACTGTTTGGCCACTGCGTATGGAGAATAAGGATGGAACGGCGTATTCTCGTTCTGTGGCACTTCCTCCACCTTTCCATACAACTCAGAAGTTGAAGCCTGGTACATGCGGCAGGTCTTCTCCAAGCCACACTGGCGGATAGCCTCCAAGATACGGAGCACACCCGTGGCATCCACGTCGGCAGTAAACTCAGGTGAGTCGAAACTTACCTGCACATGGCTCTGCGCAGCCAAGTTATACACCTCGGTAGGCTTCACCTTGTTCATCACCTGGATGATGCTCATGGAGTCACCCAAGTCCGCATAGTGGAGATGGAAGTTTGACTTGCCCTCCAAGTGGGCGATACGCTCACGATAGTCAGTGGAAGAACGACGGATAGTACCGTGTACATCATACCCCTTGTCGAGCAAAAGCTCTGCCAAGTAAGAACCATCCTGACCTGTAATACCAGTAATTAAAGCTACTTTTCTATTTTCCATTTTTTTGTTTGATAATATATTCCTAAAGTTAAAGACATCTGTTTTATCTCAGGCTCTGCCTGTATTTCAATGGCGACATACTGAAATGCTCCCTCACATACTTGCCGAAGAAAGAGGTATTGGAGAATCCCAGGATTCCCGATATTTCCTTGATCGACTTGTTGGTGGAACGGAGATAATAAGTGATGTCGGCCAATGTATATTCCGTTATCCACTCTATCGCCGTCTTGTTGCTGTGCCGCTTGCACACGATGGAGAGATACTTGGGGGTGATACACAACTGTTGGGCGAAGTACTCCACAGGACGATGCTTCTGCTCATTCTGTTGCAGCATCTCCAAGAAACGCTCGAAGAGGTCGCACGTAGAAGACACCGACTTGCCCTTGTCGGTAATCTCCACCGTGAAAGCATTGCAGAGAGCCAGCAGGGCACTCTTGAGCAATGTCTCCACGATTTCACGGCGATAAGGATTCCAGGAGGAATGCTCCATCCGTCTCGGGTCGAGGCAGAGGCGCACCAAGTCGGTGAACTTATCATAGAAGACCTTTTCTTCTTCCGTCATCTTGATGACCGAAACCTTGTTGACATACATGGCGCGGTTCCAGACGTTCACGTGAGAGTGCAGGATGTTTTGCATACCATGGTTGGTGACGCACATCGCCACACATGCGAAATCGTCCGAGACATCGAGCACATCGAGCATCGAGTTAGGAGGGCAAACAAAGATGTCGTTCTTGCTCACCTCCGTCACCTTGCCGTTGATGTCCACCTTGAGACTCCCCTTCTGGCAGGACGCAATCATGTTCATCTGCAGCCGCACGGGATCCGGATTAGCCAGCACCTTGATGTTGTCGATGATAAGGATATCCTCATCGAGGTAACTTGCACTAATCTCCGCACTCTGCGAAAACTCTCCTTCCTCTATACGTTGCTTGATGTCCATCTTTTCCTTTACCATAAAGATTCCATAAAATTCTTCACTCTTCGTTCTTCTCTCTTCCCTTAGAACGCCTCCCTGTACTTATTCTCGTCCTTGTCTTCGAGCATCGACAGATAGCTCTGGTATCTGCTCGCTGCGATATAGTGGTCCTCCACCGCCTTGATGACGGCGCACCCCGGCTCATGGGTATGCGTGCAGTTGGAGAAACGGCAGCCCTCGGAGAAACGGAAGATTTCCTTGAAATAGCTCGTCAGTTCCTCTTTCTCTATGTCGAACGTTCCGAATCCCTTGATGCCCGGGGTATCTATGAGATAACCACCGCCCGGCAAGTCTATCATCTCGCTGAAGGTCGTGGTGTGCATCCCCGTGTTGTGCGCATCGCTGATCTCGGCAGTACGCTGGGATGCCTCGGGAACCAACTGGTTGATCAACGTTGACTTCCCCACTCCGCTATTGCCGCTGAGCAGCGAGATCTTGTCCTTGACAAGCGGGCGCAAGCTCTCTATGCCCTCCCCCGTGGCAGCAGAAATCTCCACACACTGATAGCCGATGGTCTCGTAGAGTGTGCGCATCATCTGCTCGTAGTGCAACTCATCCTCCGAAAGGATGTCGCGCTTGTTGAACACCAATACCACCGGCACCTGGTAAGCCTCGGCACTTGCCAAGAACCTATCGATGAAGGTAGTGGAAGTCTGGGGGTAGTTGACCGTTACCACAAGCAAGGCTTGATCGACATTGGCTGCCAGGATATGGCTTTGCTTGCTCAAGTTAGGCGATTTGCGAATAATATAGTTTCGTCGGTCCTCTATCGCAGAGATGAAGGCGGTGCCTTCCTGGTTGGTGATGAGCTGCACGCGGTCGCCCACAGCCACCGGATTGGTGCTGCGGATGCCCTTCAACCGGAAATTACCCTTGATTTTACTTTCGATAAGCTGGCCATCGTCAGTCCTGACGGTGTACCAGCTTCCTGTATTCTTGATGACTAGTCCTTTCATTACGCGCTCTGCAAGTACGACTTTCCTAGACTGTCATGATTTCCTTTTCCTTGTCGGCCATCAACGCCTCCAGCTGCTTGATGTACTTGTCATGCAACTTCTGCAAGTCGTTCTCCGCGTCTTTCTCCAAGTCCTCGGAGAGACCGTCCTTGATGGCTTTCTTCAACTTGTCCTTGATTTCGCCACGCACGTTGCGCACCTCTACCTTGGCCTTCTCTGCTATCTTGTTGCACTGCTTCACGAGTTCCTTGCGTCGCTCGCCTGTAGGCTGAGGGATGCCGAGGCGTACTATCTCGCCATTGTTCTCAGGGGTGATACCCACGCCACTGTCCATGATGGCCTTCTCGATATCCTTGATGGCTTTCTTGTCCCAGGGACGGATGGCGATGGTACGGGCGTCGGGAGTCGTGATGTTCGCCACCTGGTTCAGAGGCACCATACTGCCATAGCTATTTACTCTTACACCGTCGAGGATAGCCACGTTGGCACGTCCTGCGCGAACATGAGAGAGTTCCTCCGCGAGATACATCGCAGCCATCTCCATGCGTTCCTCTGCTTTGCTTAAAGTTTCTTTTACGTCTATCATAATTTTACGTTTTTATGTTCATAAATTGTTTTGTCGGCACAAAAATAGGCATTATTTGCGGATTATCCAAATAATATCCTACTTATTTTACTATTTCCAGTCGTTTTAGTTCTTCCTCCACGTAGTTGGTGAGTTCCACAAACTGCAGGATGGTCAGTTGCTCCGGCCGCTTGGTCATGATGTCGGTGGTATAGAAATCCTCTCTCGGGGTGACACCGGGGAACATCTGTTTCAAGCTCACTCTCAGCATCTTGCGACGCTGGTTGAACACAGTCTTCACCAGTCGCTTGAAGAGCCGTTCGTCGCATCCCAGGTCGGTCACCTCGTTGCGGGTCATCCTGATGACAGCACTCTTCACCTTTGGCGGCGGATTGAACACGCCCTCATCTACCGTGAAGAGATATTCCACATCATACCAAGCCTGGATAAGCACGCTGAGGATGCCATACGCCTTGTTGCCCGGATCGGAGGCGATGCGGAGAGCCACCTCTCGCTGAATCATGCCCGTGCAGCAAGGTATCAGCTCCTTGTAGTCGAGCATCTTGAAGAATATCTGCGAGGAGATGTCGTAAGGGTAGTTGCCCGTCAGCACAAACTGCTTGCCGTCGAAGACCTGGTTGAGGTCCATGCGCAGGAAGTCTTCCCCGATGATGTTGTCCTTCAACTTAGGGAAGTTCTCATGGAGGTAAGCCACCGACTCAGAGTCTATCTCCACCGCTTTCACCGGGCGTGGCTTCTCGACGAGGTACTGCGTCATCACGCCCATGCCCGGTCCGATTTCCAGCACCGGGATGTCGGGGCAGGCATCCACCGTGTCGGCGATGCGCTTGGCTATATTGAGGTCGGTCAGGAAATGCTGACCGAGGTTTTTCTTGGGTTTTACTAATTTCATGCTACTATAAATGATATGCAAAATACTTCATTCTGCAAAAATAACACTTTTTTTTGAGAATCATGCAGTTATATGCTTGAAATTATTAACTTTTCACAACTCGCCAAGGCATTCCGACTCTAAAATCACCCTATCTGGTGTTTATTTATGCTAAAAAATACGCTATCTATGCACTCTTGAAATAAAAAAATAGTATCTTTGCATCAATTATGGATATAAAGAGAATCATAGGCAATATTTTGAAGGTAGGATGGTCACTGTTCCTGGGGGGAGCTATTCTGTACTGGATGTACCGTGACTTCAACTTCCAGCAAGTGGAATATGTTTTGTTTCACAAGATGGACTGGACGTGGATGATCCTCTCCTTCCCTTTCGGAATATTGGCACAGATGTTCCGGGGATGGCGATGGAAACAAACCTTGGAGCCGCTCGACGAACGTCCCCGCACTGGCGTGAGCACCAACTCCATCTTCCTGTCATACGCCCTGAGTCTCGTCGTGCCCCGCATAGGGGAGTTCGCCCGCTGCGGCGTGCTCAAACGCTGGGACGGCATCTCTTTCCCCAAAGCCCTGGGCACGGTGGTTTCCGAACGGGTCATCGACTCCCTGTTGGTACTCGTCATCGCGGGCGGTGTCTTCCTGCTGCAGATTCCCGTCTTCCTCAACTTCTTCGACAAGACTGGCACAAGCATGGAGGGCATCCTACGGCAATTTACCGCCATGGGGTATCTCGTCACGGCTATCTGTGGCGTGGCTGTGGTCGGCTTGTTGCACATCCTGCTCAAGAAACTGGCTATATATAATAAGGTGAGAGCCACCCTCCACGGACTGTGGCAAGGTGTCATCTCCCTGAGAGGCGTAAGGAACGTGCCTCTCTTCGTCGCTTTCACCCTAGGCATCTGGCTGAGCTATTTCCTGCACTACTATCTCACGTTCCAGTGCTTCGAATCGACCAGCCACCTCGGCATCATGTGCGGACTTGTGACTTTCATCATAGGTAGCATTGCCGTCATCGTTCCTACCCCCAACGGAGCCGGTCCATGGCATTTCGCCGTCAAGACGATGCTGATTCTCTACGGCATCCCGTCCACCGACGCTCTCTTCTTCGTACTCATCGTCCACTCGATCCAAACCCTGCTGGTCGTCGCCCTAGGCATATACGCCTGGACTTCCCTTGCCTTTACGAGGAAAGTGAAGAACGAAGAATCCAATAACATAGAAAAGGTGTAAGCCCAACTATAAATTGTAAACTATAAATAAATGAAAGTTATGGCTGAAATTAAGAATTTAAACCCAGTTGAGATTTGGCGCAACTTCGACAAGTTGACCCAAGTACCACGTCCTTCAGGACATCTAGAGAAAGTACAGGCATTCCTCCTCGACTTCGCCAAGGAAGCAGGCGTAGAGGCATTCCAAGACCCTGCCGGCAACATCGTGATGCGCAAGCCTGCCACTCCGGGCATGGAAAACCGCAAGGGTGTCATCCTGCAGGCCCACATGGACATGGTGCCCCAGAAGTCGCCTGAGAGTAACCACAACTTCGAGACCGACCCTATCGAGACCATCATCGATGGCGACTGGGTACGCGCCAACCACACCACGCTGGGAAGTGACGACGGACTCGGTGTCGCTACCATCATGGCTGTGATGGAAGACAAAACTTTGCAGCACGGTCCTGTGGAAGGCCTTATCACCCGCGACGAGGAGACGGGTATGTATGGTGCCAACGAATTGCCTGAGGGTGAACTGCACGGTGAGATTCTTCTCAACCTCGACACGGAGGTGTGGGGCGAGTTCGTGATCGGTAGCGCCGGTGGCATCGACATCACTGCCACCCTCGACTACAAGGAGGTGGAGACCGACAAGGACGACGCTGCCGTCAAGGTGACTTTGAAGGGCTTGAAGGGCGGTCACTCCGGCATCGAGATCAACGAGGGTCGCGCCAACGCCAACAAGTGCATGGTTCGTTTCGTACGTGAGGCTATCGCCAACCTCGACGCCCGCCTTGCCTCTTGGGAAGGTGGCAACATGCGCAATGCCATCCCATTCCAGGCAGTGGTGGTCTTGACCTTGCCAAAGGAGAATGTAGAGGCTTTGAGCGACTTGGTAGCCGACTGGAAAGATGAGTTGAAGGAAGAGTTTGACGGCATTGAGAACATCGAGGAAATCGAGTTCTTCGCCGAGAACGTGGAAACTCCCAAGATGCAGGTTCCTGAAGAAATCCAGGACAACCTCGTGGATGCCATCTACGCTTGCCACGACGGTGTGCTGCGTATGTCTCCATCCATGCCTGGCATCGTAGAGACTTCTTCCAACCTCGCCATCATCAACATCGGCGAGGGCAAGGCCGACGTTAAGATTTTGGCTCGTTCCAGCAGCGACTCTTACAAGGACTACATCGCCACCATGCTGGAGAGCACCTTCTCCATGGCTGGCATGAAGGTAGAGCGCAGCGGCGAATATGGCGGTTGGAATCCCAACCCTAAGAGCGATGTCTTGGAGCACGTCATCAAGATATACAAGGAGCAGAACGGCGTAGAGGGCAAGGTACAGGCAGTACACGCTGGTTTGGAATGCTCCATCATCCTGGGCAAGTATCCTAACCTCGACGTGGTTTCGTTCGGCCCTACCCTGCTCAGTCCCCACACTGCCAACGAGCGTTGCCAGATCAGCTGCGTAGCTCCTTTCTGGAACCTCATGAAGCAACTCTTGGTGGAGATTCCAGAGAAGTAATAAGAAACGAGCATTGCGCCTCATGGGGTAATGCTCGTTTTGTTTCGCTAGATTTGGTATATATAGAAACCTAGAATGCCACTACAGCTATACTAGGTTAAGTAAAAGATAATCTTTATATCATGCCTCTTTGATTGCGATTCATCAAGGAGGTATCTTCTCATATAGAATTATTCCGATACAGGGCGTATTGTATGTCCGACGTAGCGATTGGCATTATTTTGCGAATTCACCTCACTATTCTTAAACTCAAAGCAATGGGATTTACTATATAGTTTATTAGTATCTTCATATAATGAAGAGGACCAATAATCGCCAAAATCTGATTTTAAACTAGTGGTAACAATGTCACCCGCAGCTGGGAAGAACACACGAGATGAGGTCGTGGTCGTTGAGACGAAGAGCATACCTGCCACCTTATACTCTATTTCATCAACCGTCGTATTAGCCTCCAACCAATAGATACCACCTGCTGACAGATGGTTCTTGTCACCCGACATTGTCTGAGTAATTTTACCACCACAAGCGTCATAAAGACTTTTGAACTCGTCGGTTGTTGGCATACGCCACGTACTCCCCCACTCTTGATGGACAACATCATAACTTTCCGTCAACACTTTACTTTCTGAATTGTATGGTACAGGAGACCACTCACTAAAATTGACACTAGCACTACCACCGCAATAATTGGCAATATTATAACTGGTCTTTGAACCTGTAACATGGGTTTTGCTAGAACTTTTCCACGTAATTTTACTATTACTTCTATCAATTGAGGAATAATACGTATCTACCTCACCCCATGCATAATAATCACCAAAGGAAGTCGTATTACTTTCTGCCACCGTCGTGGCTCCCACGTTCATCGTACCCCACTTTTTACCACCGATATTAATGTAGTCATGATTGTTAATCGTACCACCGTCCAACTCTCGGAAAATCACCTTGTACTTAGCATCCGAAGTGTTGGTATAGCTTTCATCAAAAGTTCCATTCTTATAAATGTCAACCTGCTCGTTACTGCCGTCACTTGCTTTCTTGAATCTCACCTTGTACTTGTTTGCCGTGGTGTTGAAATAGGTGGCTTGGAGAACTTCGTTCTTATAACCACGGAAGATACTTTCTGTACGTTTTGGATGTTGTCGATACCCGTAACGTCATCAAAAGACAAGGCTACAAACTTGGCACCGCTAGCTACCGTATTGGTTGTCTGCAAGTAAGCCAAACCAGCACCTAGAGTTGTACCTGTATATTTGAAAAGACCATACTCGCCCTTATGCTTACCTTCCGCTCCTATACCGTAAGTAAAAATGGTGCCACCTTCAGATGGTTTGCTGATGGTCAAAGAGGAGCCACTCAGCGCACTTGTCTTGGTACAAGTAGATTGACTGACAGAGATTTCAAAATCGACATTATCGGTTGTTCCACACATAGTAAGAGGTGTCTCCACGGGAACTATCGTGCCAGCCTCCACTCGTGTTTTGGAATTGAGACGCACCACATTGGATGTAGCATCATACTCTGGAGCATAGACCTCGCCTGTGGAAGGCACTTTCAACTGGAACGGCGAATAGATGGTAACGTAAGGGGCTTTCGCAGAAGGAGTCTTGGTCACCTTGTTGAGAGCCGTCTCCTCTTTCGTAGTCTCAACATCCACCACCAGCTCACCATTGTCGCTCATCGGGAGCGTGGCCACCTTGACATCGTTGATAGTCATCAGTGCCTTTCCATTCTCAAACACCACAGTAGGATGCGAATTAGCGTTCACATCGAAGGCAGCCGTGCCCAACTTCTCCAACTCAGCGTTGTTTTGCTCAACGTGGGTATAGATTTTCTGGGCATGAGCCATGCTTCCCATCAAGGACAGCATGGAATAGACAAACAAAAATCTTCTCATTAGCATTGTTTTTAATTATGAAATTAACTATGTATCAATATACGAATTATCCTGCTGACACGAAAAAAGTTCTGCCGTATGTACCATCCGAACATGCACATACAGCAGAACTTCCCATACCAGTTCCACTCTTTATATAATTACCTACTAAATAAAATCTATCTAATTTTGCCCCCCGAAATTCGAGTGCAAGCATCCTTTACAAGCATACCCAATGCTTGCAACAAGCCTATTTCTTGCCCGACAAAAACGGAAACTTCACTTTTACACATTACATATACATATTAATCAAGTGCAAAGTTAAGCATATTTTTCCTAATCCTATCGCCCTTTGCCGAATATTTAAGAACATTTAAGGGTAGTTCTATAACAACATGCCCCCTAACAAGAAATCATACGATCTTCCATTCCAGGCAGTTCACGCCATCCTTCAAGGAGAAGTTCATCCCAACTTTCACGACCGGCTTTCCCTTCATTTTGAAGGCATCGGCATAGCGTTTGTTCTCCATCTGAACAAGAGCATCCTCCACATTCCTGTTGAATTTCAATTCCATTACATATATCGTAGTCTTCGTTTCCAGTACGAGGTCTATCCTGCCCTTTGCCGTATGCTGTTCCACCATAATTTCATAATCCGTCAGCAGAGCGAAGAACATATAGAGCATCTGCTGGAAATGCCCCTCATAATGCGTATTGTCACAATAAGGTATCGCCTCCAAGAAACTGGCTAACATCTGAAGAGCATCCCCCATCTTGTTCTGCCTTATCAAAACAGAAATTCTAGCAATCGTAGTATTGCCCCTCGCCGAGTCTCTCCCCAGATAATGAGGGAGCAAACTGCCATACAATCCTACTTTGATTTCTTGGTTGGGAAGCGCCAACTCATAAAGCTTACTCATCTTGTCATAGCCCTTGATGGTCATATAGCCACTCTGGTAGAGCAAAGGCATGATGGTGGTCATGGTCTCTGTCGGAACATCAAAATCTTTCTTATCGGCATAAATAGTTTCACCCAAATCGGTAGGCAAGAAGTCGAATTTTCTCATCATGTCGATAAGATAAGTAGGCGTACCTGTCCCAAACCAATAGGCATCCAACGCCTGTCTGGCAAAACAGTTGAGCAAACTATATGGGTTGAAGACATCAGGTGATGGCCAACTAAAATGATACCCATCATAGTTTCTCTTTAGCTCCCCGATGGTTTCTTCACGGCTCAATTCCAATTTTCCTGCCAGTTCGTCAATATCCGTACTCATTTGGGTTACCAGTTCGTCCTTTGTAATACCGCAAATCCCGGCGAATGGCTCATCCATACTTACATCCGTGATGTTGTTCAGCTCACTAAAGATACTGAGTTGCGAAAACTTGGTAATACCCGTCATAAAAACAAAGCGTAGTTTCTTCTCCGCCGCCTTCAACGGGCTATAGAAATTACGCATCACATCCCGGAGAGCCGTCAAGCTATCCTCCTCATGAGCCACATCCAGCAAAGGCGCATCATACTCGTCTATAAGCACCACCACCTGCTTGCCCGTCTTTTCATAGACGGCAGTCATCAAGTCCTTTAGGCGGAGATTCACATCGACCTTGTTGCTTCTACAATCAAACCGAATCTCCTGTTCCTCCACGAGGTCTAGGAGATAGCGACTCAACTGTTCCACATCCATGTGCTTGCCTTGGCTCAAGTCGAAATGAAGCACGGGATATTCATTCCATTCCTTCTCCAATTTCTCGATGGCAAGCCCTTTGAAGAGTTCCCGTCTGCCCTCGAAGTAACTTTGAAAGGTAGAGACCAAAAGCGACTTTCCGAAACGGCGAGGACGACTCAAGAAGAAATATGTACCATCCGTATGTGACATACGATAGATATATTCCGTCTTGTCAACATAAAACTTTGCTTCTTCACGGATACGTTCGAACGTCTGTATTCCTATAGGGTATAATTTTCTTGCCATATCTTAGAGATTGTTTCATTCAAAGGCAAAATTACGACTTATTTTCGACAACGCCAAATCTTTCGGCATGTTTTTCCGTAAAAAAGCATACGAAACAAGGTTTTTAGTTAAAAACATCTAAAGACAAGTAATTCATCACAAAAGAACTTGCAAGTTTGGAAAAATTACAATATCTTTGCAACAGAATTAAAAATCAACGCATTATTAACTTAACACAAATACATTATGAAGGAATTAAAAGGAACTAAGACCGAGAAGAACTTGATGGAGGCGTTTGCCGGTGAATCACAGGCGCGCAACAAATATACATACTTCGCCAGCAAGGCTAAGAAGGACGGCTACGTACAGATAGCCAACATCTTCGAGGAGACCGCTGCCAACGAGAAGGAGCATGCCAAGATGTGGTTCAAGTACTTGGAGGGCGGTGCCGTCCAGAGCACAGAGAAGAACCTGGAGGCTGCTGCTTGCGGCGAGCACGACGAGTGGACTGAGATGTACCCACGCATGGCAAAGGAGGCTCGCGAGGAAGGTTTCGAGGAGATCGCTGCCAAGTTTGAGATGGTTGCTGCCATCGAGAAGCACCACGAGGAGCGTTATCGCAAACTCTTGAAGAACGTGCAAGACAAGCTCGTCTTCTCCCGTGACGGCGATTGCATCTGGCAGTGCGCCAACTGCGGCCACATCTGCGTAGGCAAGCAGGCTCCAGAGGTTTGTCCGGTTTGCAACCACCCACAGAGCTACTTCCAGATCGAGGCTCAGAATTATTAATCTCCCCAGGAAAGTTCCGTTCAACACTGTTGAACGGACATTCAATAGTGTCGAACGGGCATTCAACAGTTCTGAACGGACGTTCAACAATTCTGAACGGAAACTAAGTCGAATAGAATTTCTATGAGTCTTGGCACTCCATATTGCGCCATGTCGCTCTCTTTTATCCAAATGTAGTCATCGGGTAAAAGAGGGCGACTTTTTGTTTCCAGGAGATAGAAGTCGGCCAGGAGGATACGATGGGTAAGGACGTGCTTCACATCCTTGGCTTTCAATACCAAGGGGGCGTCGAAGACGGGGATTTCTTGCAAATCGGACACATTGTAAGGCTCCCAAAGTCCTTGCCAAATGTCTCCCTCGCCACGGCGGTGGATGGCGACCA
This sequence comes from Waltera intestinalis, assembly GCA_963628185.1. Taxonomy (GTDB): domain Bacteria; phylum Bacteroidota; class Bacteroidia; order Bacteroidales; family Bacteroidaceae; genus Prevotella. The sequence continues at coordinate 11,687 of CAVGEN010000080.1, forward strand.
TTGGCTCCGCCGACTTGCTTTTCCTATACCTTATATATATATAGGCAAGATGACGGGTCTTCACCTTCAAGGTCTTTTCCTTCACCGGGAGTTCGCCCACCCTGTTCGTCCGCAGTGCCTCGCAAGTCTCTGCCAACGGACAGAGCAGGCACTTCGGCGACTGAGGTGTGCATTGCACAGCCCCGAAGTCCATGATACCTTGGTTGTAGGCAGCGACATCCGACTTGGGCAAGAGCGACTCTGCCAGGGCGGCAAACTCCTTCTTCCCCTTCGTAGAATTAATCGGTGTACCGATGCCGAAATATCTCGCAAGCACCCGATACACATTTCCATCGACCACTGCCGCCGGAATATCGAAGGCAAAGGAACCGATGGCTGCGGCGGTATAGTCACCCACTCCCTTCAACGCCTTGATTCCTTCGAGGGTATCAGGGAATTTACCCAAGCCCACTATCTGCTTGGCTGCCGCATGGAGGTTGCGGGCACGGGAATAATAGCCCAGTCCTTGCCAGAGTTTCAGCACCTCGTCCTCGCTTGCAGCCGCCAACTCCTCCACCGTGGGATAGGTGCGCATGAACCGCTCCCAATACTCCCATCCCTGAGCGATGCGAGTTTGCTGCAAGATAACCTCGCTGAGCCAGATGGCATACGGATCCCTGGTCTCACGCCAAGGCAACTCCCTCCCATTCTCCCGAAACCAAGAGAGAACAGCAGAAGAAAAAGAAGAATTATCGCTCATTCCACCCATCTTTCCATATTTCCATCTTTTCATTGTTCCGGGTACTGCTGATAGATGGTCAGGCCGAAGTCGTTCGCCAAGGCGTAGGCGTGCTCCATGATGTCGGCGAGGATATGCTCGTACTTCACCCACGTCTTTTCCTTGACAAAGAAATAAAACTCTATCGGAAGACCGCTTTGCGTAGCCTCCAACTGGCGCACCATCAGCGTCATCTCCCCGTTCACCTCCGGACGTTCACGGAGATATTTCTCCATATACTTACGGTAGCGTTCCATATTGGTGACAGACTTCTTGGAATCGACAAACTTGATGCTGCGGAAGTCGAAATACACCTTGCGCTGCACGCGCCTGCCCCCACTCTTCTGCATACCTATCCAGTTTTGGAAAGAACCGTTCACCAGGGTAGCCGGCGAGATGGTGACGATGGTATTGTCGAAGTTGCGCACCTTCACCGTCGTGAGCGACATCTCCTCCACGATACCGTTGGCATCCACCGACTTCACGGTTATCCAGTCGCCCTTGTGGAGCATATCGTTGCTCGTGAGCCGGATACCTGCCGCCAAACCGAGGATGGTGTCCTTGAACACCAACATCAACACTGCCGAGGTGGCACCCAAGCCAGCGAAGAGCGTCATCGGGTCCTTGCCCAGGATGATAGCCACGATGACCACACCTGCCACAAAGAGCATCAGCACCCGAAGCACACCACAGAATGTGTGGAAATACTGTTGGGCGGAGGACCGCCGCTTGCCCGTCTCCTCCAGTCCCTTGAACGAACCGATGAACACCAACGCCGTGCGCACGGAGTTGACCACGATATAGATGCCCGTGGCCCGTTCCAGCACCTCCTTGAATATCGGATACTCCAGATACACCAGCGGCATCAGTTTCCAGATGACCACGGCTGGCACGATATGGCAGGCCGAGGTGAGCACCTTCTTGTTGAAGAGGACGTCGTCCCAGGTCACCTCCGTCTTCTCCGTTATCTTCAAGATGACGGGCACCAGTATCTTCCGGCAGAGGAAGTCGCTCACCACCGCCAGCAGCACTGCGGTGAGCGTCAGCAAGAGATGGCGCAACATCGGCACCGTATCGCCCGTAACGCCCATCCATGCGATGATTTCATTCACGATTACTCTAATCTGTTCCATCTTTCAATCTTTCCATATTTCAACATTTGCATCTTTCCTAGGGTTGACAAAGCAACTCGCACACCTTGTCGGCAAAGTTGCGGGCGTTGTTGCCGTGCATGATGCCATTGTTGATGATCGAGAAGCACAGGTCGTGGCCATTGGCAGCCTTGCAATAGCCCGCCAGGGCGATGATACCCGTCAGGGTGCCGGTCTTCGCCTTCACATTGCCATGGGCAAAACCAGCCTTCATACGTTTCTTCAGCGTACCATCGACACCAGCGACAGGCAACGACTGCTTCAGATGGGGCAAGATGTTGTCGTCATGATAAGCATAGCGGAGCAACTTCACCTCCAACTCGGCGCTCAGATAATTGTAGAGCGACAACCCCGAACCATCAGCCAACTTATACCGCTGTGGGTCGAGACCTATCTTCTTGATCAACTGACGCTCCACGCTTCTCGCACTCTTGGCGCTCGCCGGCCGATTGCCCGTGGATGACGCTATCTGGTAATACATACTCTCGGCATAGAGGTTGTCGCTGTCCTTCATCATCTTATGCAGTATCTGGTCCATCGTATGGAATCGGGTGCATATAGAGAACGCACTCGGCGGACAACTCTTGACTGATGCCCCAAAGCCAGCATATACGATGCCCGCATCCCTCAACTTCGCCAGGAACCGATCCATGAAGTTGTCCTTGCGCCCGAACACCAATGGCGAGAGCACCGGGTTGTCATCGTCCCAGCACCAGCCCTCGCCCAGCAGGTCGGCGTCCTTCATCGAACGGTCGGCATAGATGCTGCCTTGTATGCTGTCCACGCCCATGTCTTTCAGACTGGTGACGAAAGCCGTCATGTCATCGGTATTGAAACGGGGGTCCATGCCTCCGATGCAATAGATGTCGCCCTTGAGCACACCATTCTCCACCATCCCGGTAAACTTCAGCTGGGTCTTAAACTGATAAGACCCTCCCAACTTGTCGAGCGCCGTTATCGCCGTCACCAGTTTCATCGTACTGGCAGGTCGCATCAACTGTCGTTCACGAAAACGATAGAGACACGAGTCGGCAGAGAGGTCCCATACCATGATGCCCACCTGCGAGGTCTCAAACATCTTGCTCTGCAAGAGTCTGTCGATGCCCTTCTGCATCGCTTGCGGCCAAGGCATACGCAGGGTGTCGGAGGGTATCGAATCGACCATCGTCGAGTCAGCCACGTCGTCCCCCTCCTTGTTATCTACGATTTCCTCGTCTTGCCCATTACCCGAATTATCAACCACCACCTGAGCTTGCGTCGAAAGGCTCATCACCATCACCGCCAACAAGCTCATCACATATCTAATATATCTATTCATTGTCATTCAAAACACATTTGGATTCCTCACTTTTCACTCTTCGCTCCTCGCTCAATCTCTTCTCCACCTCCTTGCGGAAGCCTTCCTCGTTGTCGGGCTGGATGCTCACCCAGTGTTTCGCCCCATACTCGATGACCAGGGCATGGTCCAGCCCCCAGCAAGTCGCCAGGGATTCCATGCGGACGATGTCGCACACAGGCACGGTCTTTCTGTGGGAAAACCTTCCCTCGTCGATGACGATGAAGTCCATCTCCTCGTCACGGTCGATGGGCTTTACCCGTCGCAACGTGTAAGTCGTATGAAGGATGCGTTCTATCATGCCCACGATGACGATGGCAAGCAGGATGCCCACGATCGCCACCTTCGTCCAGAAGAAGTAAGCCGCCAAGAGGGCGAACACCGCCACGCCCCACTTCGCCGGCATGGTAAAACGCTTATGAAAAGTTCTGTCTGTCATACCTTAGTTTAATAAAAATCACTGCAAAATTACAAAAAATCCGTCTCTTTTTACTCATTTTAAAGAATTATTATTACTTTTGCACTGAATTAAAGGATTGAAAATAATAAACTCAATGGTTTATAAGTATGATTTTCTGATTATCGGTGCAGGAGTCGCCGGTATGAGCTACGCCCTGAAAGTTGCAAGGGCGCACAAAGGTAAAGTGTGTATGATTTGCAAGACCTCCCTCGACGAGGCCAACACGTCGTTTGCACAAGGTGGTGTGGCGTCGGTTACCAACCTGGAGGTGGACAACTTCGACAAGCACATTCAGGACACGATGATTGCCGGTGACTACATCAGCGACTACAAGGCGGTGAAACAGGTGGTCACCAAAGCCCCGGAACAGATACGCGAGTTGGTGGAATGGGGTGTCAACTTCGACAAGCAGCAGGACGGCAAGTTCGACCTTCACCGCGAGGGCGGCCACAGCGAGTTCCGCATCCTTCACCACGCCGACGACACGGGGGCAGAAATCCAACGTGGACTGATGGAGGCCGTGCGCAACAACCCCGACATCGACATCAAGGAAAATCATTTCGCCGTCGAGATTATCACCCAGCACCACCTCGGTGCCCGTGTCACCCGACGCACTCCTTACATCAACTGCTATGGTGCCTACATCCTCAACCCCGACACGCAGAAGGTTGACACTTATCTGAGCAAGGTTACCGTGATGTGTACGGGTGGTTGCGGTGCCGTATATCAGACCACCACCAACCCTGTCATCGCCACCGGCGACGGCGAGGCGATGGTTTACCGCGCCAAGGGCACCGTGGCCGACATGGAGTTCGTGCAGTTCCACCCCACCGCCCTCTTCCACCAGGGAGAGACCCACCCTGCGTTCCTCATCACCGAGGCGATGCGTGGCTACGGCGGCATCCTCCGCTTGCCCAACGGCGAGAGCTTCATGGAGAAATACGACGAGCGTCTGAGCCTGGCTCCCCGCGACATCGTGGCCCGTGCCATCGACAAGGAGATGAAGATACACGGTCTCGACCATGTTTGCCTCGACGTGACCCACAAGAACCCCGAGGAGACCAAACGCCACTTCCCCAACATCTATGCGAAGTGCCTCAGCATCGGCATCGACATCACCAAGGAGTACATCCCCGTTCGCCCTGCCGCCCACTATATGTGCGGTGGCATCAAGGTGGACCTGAACGGACAGTCTAGCATCAACCGCCTCTATGCCCTGGGCGAGTGCTCTTGCACGGGTCTTCACGGCGGCAACCGACTGGCGAGCAACTCGCTCATCGAGGCGGTGGTCTATGCCGACACCGCAGCCAAGCACAGTCTGGAGCATGTAGATGAATACGACTTCAACGACAAGGTGCCTGCCTGGAACGACGAGGGTACGTTGACCAACGAAGAGAAGGTATTGATTACCCAGAGCGTGAAGGAGGTGGGCGAGTGCATGAGCAACTATGTGGGCATCGTGCGCAGCGACCTTCGCCTGAAACGTGCCTGGGACCGCCTCGACTTGCTGTACGAGGAGACGGAAAACCTCTTCAAGCGCGTGAAGATCAGCAAGGAGCTTTGCGAGCTTCGCAACATGATCAACGTGGGGTATCTCATCACCCGCATGGCGATAGAACGCAAGGAGAGCCGTGGTCTCCACTACACCATCGACTATCCTGTCCACGCTTACGACAAGAAATAAGATTTACGAGACTAGAATACAAAAAAACGAGGATTGCGCTAATCACTTAGGGCAATCCTCTTTTTTCGCATTTATTTGTCTAAAAAAACTTATATGTAATTTTATGTAAAAGATGCATGAACTGTTAATTGTCTTACTCTTAAAACTTTAGTTCACTGTTGTAAATGATTTTACTTTTTTCATGCTAATGATTTCTCCTTTATCTTTTATTTCGCTGTCGGCGTAAAACGCAGCTTATAGTTGTAAGTGTTATTGTTCGGGAGGTAAGTACTTGGAGTACTCTCGCCGCACGAACCGTTGCCTACTCCACTGATTGCCGCATCGAAATGGGCATAGATGTAGTCGCCCTTGGTGAGGTCGTAATAGTGCTTCTGGGTGCGCCATGTCTTGTAGTTCCATGTCTCGGGATAGTGCGACATGGAGAACGACACATCGCCGGAGGTCTCTATCTTGAGGGCGCACTTGGAAGAGGTGAGCGTCATGTCACGCAGGTTCAAATGGTCGCCGTTGGTCTGTGGGTGGGTATATTCCTCGAAGAGGTCGTCCACGGTTGTCATATACCTGCCCAGGTAAGAACCTGTCTTGCGGTCTGGGTAGTTGCTCCAAGGTCCGCGTCCGTAATACTCCACGTTCTCAAAGCCCGAACCAAACTGCATCGCCAATCCCACACGGTAAGTAGTGCTGTTGGAGTTGTTGAAGTTCACTGTCATATCCACCACGCCGTCTGCATAGATGACATACGCTATCGTATAGTTGCGGTCGGATTTTCCCTGCACGTTGATGGTGACGGTACCGTTCTCTCTCTTCTGCAAAGCGTCTGTTACAGAGTAGTTGTTACTTGACCCAGTGTTGTATGGGCAATCATTGCGTGAGTTGTCGATGCTGAAGAACTGGCTGAACGCCGGTGTTGCGGTCAAGATGTCCTGGCCGTTGTATGTCCAACTGGTCAACTTTCCGCTGTCGAATGTCAAGGAGAATGTCTTGCCGTCTTTTGTCGTACCGCTCACGGTGTTGCCGCTTACGCTGACGGAACCGCCGTCCGCTGTACGGGTGGAGAAGGCGGTGCGCTCCTGGACGGTAAACTGCTCCTCGGCTACCTCATAGCCCTGCAAAGCCCAGAGGGTATTGCTCTTGAGGGTGAGATATACGTTGAGGAGCATCTCCTCGCCTGTGCTTGCCGTTGTCGTGTAGGGTATATTGACTGTTCCCGTGCTGCCTGCCGCAATGGAAGGCAAAGTGACATGTCCTTCCTCAGCCAACCTACCGTCGAGGAGCACACGATATACGAGGTCGTACTCATTGAGGTTGGTGAAGAGGTTCTTGTTCTTGAGGGTAAGCGTCTTGCCACTCAAGGAGAAGTCAACGTTCTGATACACTTTCTTCACCTCTGTGAGCTTGGCAGTCCACTTGCGGTCCGGTGTCACGATACCATTGTCCTCAAAGGCTCCCATGTAGGAGGCTTCACTGTCTCCGCTAGGTGTCTGGTAGTCGAAGCCCGATGTCCAGTAGTTGAAACCGTTGCTGCTGGCGAGTGTGCTGGCCTCGGCAGAACCGTTGATGACGTTCTTAGCCTTGGATGGCTGGTAGATGGCTTGATCCACCCAGTCCCAGATGCAACCGCCGATGATGCCGGTGCTGCCCTCTATCACATTCCAATAGTCGTTCAAGCGGCCCATGGCGTTGCCCATGGCGTGCGCATACTCGCAGATGAAGTATGGCATGCTGCTGTAGCCACTTATTTTGTTTTCCACATCCGAAACTGAAGGATACATATTCGAATAGAGGTTGGAGTAACTGCTATTTCCCTCATAGTGGATGAGGCGGTCGTCGTTGTTGCTGATATAGCTCTTGCAGGATGACAGGTTGCTAGCCGTACCGCTCTCGTTGCCCAGCGACCAGAAGATGACTGATGGATGGTTACGGTCGCGACGGAACATACGTGTCACTCTGTCGAGCATGTTATTGCTGAAATTGCCGTTGCTTGCCACGCTCTGCAAGGGATGGCACTCGATGTCCGCCTCGTCCATGCAATAGATACCATAGGCATCCATCATGGCATACATCTTCGGCTGGCGTGGATAGTGCGAGGTACGAATCATGTTCACGTTGGCACACTTCATCATAGTGATGTCCTTGATCATGGTCTCCGTGTCGATGGCACGACCATAAAGAGGATGGGTGTCCTGGGTGTTCACGCCCTTGAAGTAGGCACGCTGACCGTTGACATAGACGAGGTTGCCGCTCTTGGTGATGCTACGGAAACCAAACTTGGTGGAGAATGCCATCTCCTCGTTGCCGCTGGCATCCTTCTGACTGATTGCCACGGTGTAGAGGTAAGGATTCTCCGTGCTCCATGCGGTGAGACCAGAAAGCCCAGAGATGGTAACAGCCTGCTCAGTTACACTACTGCTGCCGCTATAAGAATAGGTGGCGGTGGAACCTACCTGCGATCCGTCCTTGTCGAGGAGCTTCACCTCGATGGACTTCGATGTGCTGATGCTGGATCGGTTGTCAACACTCACTTTCACGTTGAGCGTGCCACTGGTGGCGGTTGTGTTCATGCCTGAAGCCCAGATGATATGGTCGTTGACAAACACCTTGGGTGTTGCCACGAGATACACGTCGCGGTGGATGCCGCCAAGGTGCCACATATCCTGTCCTTCGAGATAGGAACCCGAGGTCCAACGATAGCAAGCTACGGTGATGTTGTTCTCTGCAGTAGGGTCGGTGATGAAGTCGGTGATGTCAAACTCTGCGTCGGTGTTGGCTCCCTCGGAGTACCCCACGTAGGCGCCGTTCACATAGACTGCGATGCCACTGTATGCACCGTCGAAGTGTACCATGATGCGCTTGTCGCTCCAGCCGTCGGGCAGAGTGAACGTGCGGCGGTAGTAACCCAACGGGTTGGTGTCGCAGTTACTTTTTGAAGCGGCGGTGGTGGTCCATGAAGACTGGTCGGTTGTGAAAGGATAGCCCTGGTTGGTATAGACTGGGGTGTCGTAACCTGCCATTTCCCAAGAGAGAGGAACTCTTATCTCGTCCCACGATGAGGTGGAAACATTGTTGCCGTAGTAGGATGAAGACGGGGCGGAAGAACCGCCGTTTGCGAGGTATTTGAATTTCCAGGTGCCGTTAAGACTCATGGTCATCGCCTTGGTGGGTTCGACCCATGGCTTGTCGTAGTTGACATCTGCCTGCATGTCGGCAGTCGTGGCGTAAGGGATGTATGTGGCGTGGGCTTCCTCCTTGTATTGACCATACGAAGAAGGGGTGTGTACGTATGAGTACTGGAACGTGCGGCTAGGCACGTTGCCACTGTCACCACCCGACTCACCGCCGCCCGATGATCCGCTTGTAGAGACGAAGCCGAAGGCTGTGGCTGAGTTTTTCGTGGTGGTGCGACCGAGCTTGCTGTTCGCAGTGCCAGTGGAAGTCAGATAATAAACAGTATTGTTGTATGCCGCACATATATAATAGGTGTGTGCCGATGCGTCGGCTTCCACAAGTTTCCATTCCTGGTTGACGTTCGCCTGTCCGCCATTGTAGTCGTTCTCCGATGTCCACTGCAAAGGCATCACTTTCGTGTTGTTACCTGCCAGGTCGAGAGCCTTTGACGACAGCCCGTTCACGATGTGGTAGGGATAGCTGGTGGAGTAAGCCCCCTGCTTCACCATCCACTGCTGCCCGCTGGTACCTTCCGTCAATGTCGCCAGCGTGATTTGCTCGTCATTACTGGTGGTGGTCACGGTGAAACACAGCGACGCATTGCTTGCCGGACAGATGTAGTAGCTGCTGCCGTAAGAGGGAGCGACGAAAGAGGTGGTGGCTGCCTCTGCCGTCAGCGAACCGACGGCAGAGAACAACACACTTAGTAAAGTTAGAATAAATATATATTGATACTGTCTTGCTTTCATAATCTACCATTAATTTATTGGACAATCATTTTCTTTCCATTCACGATATAGACACCCTTGGCGAGTCCGCCGAGGGTCTGCACCTTGCTTGCCACACGCTGACCGTTGAGGTTATAGACTTCCATGGTCTTGGCCTCGCCCATGATACCGTCGATGCCTGTTGGCGTATCGCCGTCGAGCGACCAGAGGTGTATCTTCGACGCAGAGGTCTCGATCTCCTGGAAGTAGGCACGGAATCCTTTCATCGTCATGGCCGACTGCAAGTGATAGACCTCGTTCTTGCTAAGTACGTAAGCTCCCTGCGGGGCTGTCGTCTTGTAGTAACTGCCCTTGAAGGTGACAGGTGTCCAGGTCACGTCGGTGGGTGTATCGCCAAAGGAGGTGACGCCCGTAAACTCGTAGTAGCCCTCTGTGCCTAAAGCATTCTTGGGATTGACAAGGTAGGGCTGTCCTGCCTCGATGCTGGTCACGGACGTGAACAGAAGGGTTGTCTCGGTGCAACCGGTGAACTTCGCCACCTGGGTGCCCTCGCCCCACTGGCTGGCTATCTGCGCTGCATCTACGGCGAAAGGCAGACAGAGAGAGTTCCAACTGCCGACAGTAAACTTGCGCTTGAGATGGACGTTTGCCGAAGTGCCGTCTGCCAACGATGGTTGCGCATAGCTTTCCGAAGCCTCGTCGAGCGTCACCACGGTAGGCGCTGCGTCCTCTTGTGCCACCAGCAGCCACTGCCCTTTCGTCCAAGTGCTGGCTGGAGTAAAGGTCAACTTAACCACCCGACTTAGCACCTCATCCCAATAAAGGAAAAACATCGCCCCCGCATCGGGAATGCGGCAACCGATGGAATATATATGTTGGTCGGTGTCCGTTCCTGCCACCTGCTGAAAATGCCAGTGGTCATACTTGCCACTTCCGTCGGCGGTTATCTCACCCAGGAAGTTGGTAGCCACCTTCTGCCCTGAGGCTGTGGTCATGAAAAAGACTCCTGTAGAATTGTCGTTACCAGTAGAAGCGTCATCGATCGTGATCAGAGTGCCCTGCTCTTTCAATGACATCTTGCCGTCGCTGTCGAAGGCGACGTAGCTCTTCGTATATACATTATACAGACAATAAGAATTGCCGGCCTCGGGGGTCTGTCCCGTGACCTCGTTCGCAGCCATCGCCTGCAAAGAGAACAAGGCGAGAAGCGTAAGTAAGATAGTTTTCAATACTCTCATAAGATTACCGTTTAGGTTGATACATACAGTGTCTCATCTAGTCTTCCCAAAGACTCATGCTCCCTTGATGATGCTTGGCATCAATCTCGTTGGGGTTTTCCTCCTTGGCGCTGGACGTGCCCGTCGTAACCTGAGTATCATCCACAGTGACACCATACTTGCCCGGCCCCGATCCTGCCAGCAAGCATTCCATCCTGTCGCCCAGACGAACCTCCCGGACGGTTGGCTTAAAGTAATTTTCCTTTCTCATATAAAAAACGCTTAAAGTGGGGTACTCCTAGAAGCCCCCACAGTTTAACAATCAATAATACTATTCATCCCAAGTTGTCCAGGCATCGTACTTCTTGGCACCTGCCTCGAATCCATCTTCATTATTCACCTCTATGCCTTTCTGCACATCTTGCTCTATGTTCTGAATAGAGCTGGCAATCATGACAGGAGCCATGAAGAGCGATACGCTCTTCATGGTTGGTTTTACATAGATTTGCTTCATCTTACTATATACAATAATTATTTGACTATCATTTTCTTACCACCTACGACATACACACCCTTTGTCAAGCCTTCGAGGCTGGTGGTGTTGGTGCGTACCAACTGTCCGTTGAGGTTGTAGATGTTGCCGCTGAGTTTCTTGCCTGCTATGTCACCATCTACTAGGTTGTCGATGGAGGTCGTGCCGCCACCCAACTCTTCCTCTACGCCTTCGAGCAGGTAGGTGAATTTCTTTGCGTCGGTGCTACCACTTTCATGATACTGCTGCAACCAGCCACGGAAACCCTTGGAAGCGGTCTCTGCCGTGCGGTAGTACCACACGCCTGCCGTGCCACCCTTGTTGTTGCCGTTGAGCACGTAGGAATTGGCTGGTATCTTGTTATCATCGCCCAGCTTCACGTAAGTACCGACAAACTGCACTTGCGATTTGCTACCATAGGTTTCATCACCTTTGTCGCCTTCCACTTTTGAGCTATAATCAGCTTCGCTAGTGCAGTTGAATACGACACCTGGGATGGTATAGTAGTCGGTTATGCTAATATCATAGTCATCTACCGTCTTTGTTTCTCCGTCTGTAGTATAGTCCAACTTAGTTGGCTTGATGAGATAGAGATTACCTGCCACGATAGCTGTATCGTTCGCCTCATCGCGGTTGGCGGAAATCTTCTGGAAGATGATGCGTCCCGGATGGTCTTTCTCTATTGCGCCCTTGAACGCAGAGATGCGCACCTGGTCGCCGAAGGCTGACTTAACTTGGCCTACCGTGAGGGTGACAGGAAGAACGATGGAGTTCCACTTGTTCTCGTTAAGGGTACGGTGCAGGTAAAGCGTTTTTTTGCCTGTATAATCCGTATTGTTGGCATTCTTCTGTTGACCTTGAGCCTTGATATAGTCTCCATCTGTCTGGTCCTCATCCAATACTAGATTGTACTGAGGGTCGCCAAGATACTCCAACTGGAAGTTGTCGAAGCAAGTCCAAGCTGTATCGCTAGCTTCCGCTACGCTGATACCGAATGTCAAGTTTGCGAGTGACTCGCTTCCAGTAGCCGCTGGCACATATACCATCACCGACTTGTCGTAGCTGGCATTTACATTGTTGATCAGTCGGGATGCAGCAACGTAGGTAGCAGGGATTGCATCGCTACCGAGAACTACGAGACTGTCCGTAGCGTACTGCTTGCCTGCCTCTGTGGCTTGACCCACCTGTGCATACAACACGGCTTTATCAGTGGTGAAGCCTACGCAACTCACCTTGTACCAACCTGCACGAAGTGGAGTGATGGCTTGACAAACCTTACCGCTTTTGCCATGGATGTTGGCTGTCCAGTCGCCACCGTAAACAGCCTGACGATTCTTGTAATCGTTGGCAGTATTTATCGTATCTCCGGTGAGTGGGTCAATAAATACGCCGTTAGTAGCTGTAATATCTTTCTCTGTATAACCATTACCCACATAATAGGTATATGAGTCTGAAGTGCTATTAGCGTCTGTTGGCTTCTTCACCGCGGTGGTATAGTTCGTCAATGAACCGTTGGAAGTAAAGTCTACATTACTACCTTCAGCCTTCCAGCTACTGATAGAATTATCATTACGGGCAAAATCCTGGTCTGAAATGAGAAAGGTTGCAGGCACTGCACTAGACGTAGAAGCCTCAGCATTATAGAATGCTGCCTTACGCTCACCTTCCGTCACTACGATCCACTGGGAATATGCCGTGGAATCAGTATGAACTGAGCTCACACCTACCACCTGCTCGCCATCGGTCATATTGGCAAACAGATAGAATGTACCCGTATAATCACTCTCACCATCCTTGGAATTAACAGCTATCTTATAATGATTTTTATTTGTGTCATCAGCAGTAAAAGCGAAATATCTCGTACCATACGAACTGTCATCGTCACTTGAGCGGTCAACGAAATAAGTTCCTTTGTCATGCGTTGAGTTTTTACCATTCGTGAAGCCCAAGGCACCATTTGAAGATGAACCCTGCCCTTTGGTTAAAGACTCCAACATATAATAAGTAGTTTTACCAGAAGTTTTTGCAGTCACTTTAAATGGCGTGCCCACCGTAGAAATGGTAGCTTGCGTGCCCCACTTCGCACCTTTTCCGAGGAACTTCTTGGCTCCTACGTTCCATAGATAGACGGTAGAGTCCTTTGCTGCGCTAATAGACTTACCTGTCCAAGTCTGCGCCTGTGCCGACGACCCAAAGCCCGCCAACAAAAGTAAAGACATTGATAAGAGTAATTTTTTATTCATACCTAAACTATTTTATTGAAATCATCTTAAACTTTCGGCAAAATTATACATTATTTTCCGATGCCTAAGCGACCCAAACAGCATAGGTGATGAACTATACCGATTAAATGACGAAATGAAAAATACGTGTTTTTCTATCGTGGTAACAAAAACAAAAACGCCCGACCTTAAGCTGGTCGCTTAAAGCCAGGCGGAACTATAGTAAGGAAGTTAAAGAAGTTAGAGAAGTAAAGCTCTTACTTGATCACCTTCTTGCCTCCTACGATGTAGATTCCTTTAGGAAGACCGTCGAGCGAGGTGGAACCCTCACGTACCAACTGACCCGAGACGGTATATACGTTGGCTTTTCTTGCCTTGCCACCACCGGCATCCAGCGTGATGCCGTCGATGCCGGAAGGAACATCGTTGTTGTTGGCGTTGCCATACACATTGGTCTGGTAGAACTTCACCTTGTAAGGCCACTGCTCGTCGTCAGCCGTCGTACCGTTCCAGCCACGCGACCAATAAGAGGTAGGTGCACCGCTCACTACCAACCAGAGGTAAGAGCAGTCGGCAGGGCACTCAAACCTAACGGTGGCATCTGGAGCCTTATAGGTAGCCGTGGAGACATCGCCATAGATGCGGGTGCCGTCCTTCTTCAACGCCACGAAACCCAGTTTCCAACCAGCCTTCGCCACGTTGTACTTGATGAAGCCTTCCTTGCCAGCCTCGCCGACAAACTCGGCATACACCGTCTTGTCGGATGCAGGCACATTGAGGCGGATGGCATTGTTGCCGAAGTTCTCCACGCAGTCGGATGCATTGGAGCACCAGTAGCCCTCGGTGTCCTTGGTGAGCTTCGTCTGGCTGCGCTTGCCTATCGTGCCCGCACCACGGTCTCGGATGCCGTCCATGTCGAAGGTGGTGAGGCGCGCGCCATACTCCCACATCTCGTTGTTGAACTGCTCCAACTTCTGTGCGCCCGTCATCTTGGAGTCCATGTAGAGGCGCATGTAAGCCTGGAACGGGTCCTCGGGGTTCTGCGACTTGTTCCAGAGATTGGCAAGAGCGTCCATGCCCTGCTTGTGGCAGAAGAAGTCCTGGATGAAGTAGTTGTTGTAGCGCAGCTCCTCCGCCAAAGGATTCTTGTGCAACCCGTTCAGCGTATTGTTGAGCCACTCGTTGCTGAACTGCATCTCGGGATAAAACTTGTAAGCCTGCCACTGGGCGCACATCTCCCAGAACACATTGCCGTTGCCCGAGTTAGCCCAGGTGTACATCCATCCGTTCTGGTTGTTGTTGTCGCAGTGGGTCTGGTACTGGAAACAGTGGCCTATCTCATGAGCCACCGTCTGACCTGCCCTGGACGTGTAAGCCCATCGAGACAAGGTGAGCAGTCCGATGACGTTGTCGATGCCACTTCCGCTCGCCTCCCAGTCCGTGGTGTAGCGCAGGCGGATAATCATCTTGTAGGTGTCGGTCTTCGACTTGCCCTGGTTGATGGTGAGGTACTTCAGGCTGTCGGCATAAAACTCGAAAATCTCGTCGGCAGTGTTGAGGATGGTCTCCACCGACGAAGGAGCCGCCTTGCCATAGCCTTCCTCCCAGAACAGAATCCAATGCTTCGACTGCAGGCTGCGGTCGAAGCACCACTGATTGTCGGGGTTCTGCAGCTCGGCCTCCGACCCACAGGCACTGCCACTGCAATAAATACGCTTATCGACGGCGGAAATCTTGCTGTTGAGGGTGGTCTTGGCTGCGGTCAACTGCGCCGTGGTCAAGGTATAGTCCTTCACCTGACCCTCTGCCGTGGCGAGAGCCTCCTGCAATTTGCCCACCGCGGCAGCCTTGCGGGCGTCGTCCTTCCACCACCCCAATACCTTCCCGGCATAGTCGATGCGCGACTGGAGGACGGTATAGAGCGTCTTCGAAGTGTTGGCATCGCCGATGGCGGCAAGCAGGGAGGTGCGTGCGGCAGCAAGAGCCTCTTGGTCGTACACTACGTTGCCGTCGCCGTCAGTGGTGCCCTGAAGTGCTTCCAGGGCCTCGGCGGTAGCCTTTGCCAGATTCTCCTTCACGGCGGTCTGCATACCCTGCTGCTGGAGTTCTGCGCTGCGTTCCACCAAGGTGGTCACCTCCTGCACATAACTGTTGGTGTCGATGGAGCCGACATAAGAGAGGGTGAAATTGTCCACGCAAAGATAGTTGCCCGTGGCATCCTCGGCATTGAGACCTATCTCGATGTCGTTCTCCCTGTCGAACACGGAGAACTTCACCAGGTAGTTGTTCATCGCCCCCACCTGCGTCCGGGCGTTGCCGGCATAGATGTAGGCACCCGTCTGCGCCGCCCCCTTGTTGATGGTACTGTTGCTGCCGCTCTGCTGGATGTGCAGGGCAGCCGCCGTCAACTTATAGTTGCCTGCGGGGAGCTTCTTCAAGGTCTGCGACAGACTCGCCTTTCCTATCTTGTTGCCTATGCTCACCCACGACTCCATGTAGGTGGTGCCATTCTTTCGGCTGAACACCGAGTTGGTCTGGCTTGCCATGTTGGCCACCTCCCAGTTCTCGGCAGCGTTCTCCTCGAAGGAAGGATTCTTGATGTACGAGGTGTAATCGACGGGATCGTCCTCGGAGGCATTGTTGGACCGATATACCTCCAGGGCTTGGTTGAGCAGATAAACAGCCTCCAGGATTTCGGGAGCCGTAGCCGCCGGTGTCTGGTCATAGACAGTCTGCGCATTGTCCATCGCCTTCTTGAGTTCTTCCGCCCCGATGCCGTCCTCCTTATAATATTTCTTGGCTTTCGAGATGGCACTCGTTATCTGGTACTTGCTCACCGTCATGTTCTCGCCGATAATCTGCACATAGTCTATCAAGAGGTTGGCAGAGTTGGCGGATCCGTTGGCGCCTGCCTTGTAGCCTATCTGTATCTTGCCCTCTGTCTGCTTGGTCAGCGTGAAGGTAATCTCATCCACCGTCCATTTCTTGGAGGGATAGCTCTTGAGGGTGGACGCCACCTTGGTGCCGCTGGTCGGAATCCACGCCAACTGCGAGATGCCGGCGGTGACAGACTTGCCGTTGTAGGTAGGCACCTTGACGGTATAGGTGCCCTTGGGCAGGGTGATGGTCTGGGTGTAGCAGAAGGTCTGTTCCCATCCCGTCGAGAGAGCCAGTCCGCCGCCGCTCTCCCCGTCATAGCCCGTGGCTGGCACCGTGGCGCCATTATACTTGCCCTTGAAGCCAAACTCATAGACACCTGTGATGGTGTAGTCAGCGCTCAGGTCGGGTGTCCATCCCTTGATGTCATTGATTTCTTTCTCCACCATGGCAGTGCTGCCGGCGGTGTAATTGAAGTCACAGTCGAAGCCATAGTTGGCGAGATAGTACTTCGACACGTCGGTCTGTGCCTGTACTTGCGCAGCCAGGATGGCTGCGCAAAACAGGAAGGCTTGTCTTTTATTCTTCATTGTTAGTATGGTTTTAAGTTGATAATCTATGTTAGTGTTCTGTTCGTTGCGTATCCTATCTCGTCAGCGAGAACTTGATGCTCAGTCCGAAGTCCTGCGTCGTCGTCGGATAGCTGCTGCTCGAAAGCAGCGGCGTGTTCGTCTGGCGGTCGTAGTAGAAGCTCATCGTGAGCATCTTGCTCAGGGTGTAGTCGGCGGAGAAACTCAACTTCAAGGCATTGTTGCCGCTGCTCGCACTGCTCACCATCGAGGCGATGTCTCTCACGATGGAGGCCTGCTTGCGGAAGCTGAAGTCGAGACGGAGGTTCAAGTCATGGTTGGTGCCATACGAGCTGTTTCTGTTCGAAGACGAACTGCCCGACTTCTTGGCATTGCTGGCATCTCCCTTGCCATTCTTCCCCTTGCTCTTCACCACTTTGCGCCTGCCACCTCCGAAGAGGTTGAAGTTGTTCAGGCGGTAGCCCATGCCGACAACCCAGTCCTTGCTCAACGCCTCGTTGAGCTGCACGCTCGTCATGCTGAGGTTCATCACGCGTGTCTGCCTGTACTCGCCCTTCAGGGTCATGTTGTTGTTGAGGGTGAGGTCGAGACCGATCAGAGGCGAGAACGCCTCGTTGATGCTCACCTGCGCGATGTTGAACATGCTGCTGGGCGACGGATTGCCCGTCGTGGCGTCCTCGACGAAGCCCAAGCCGTTCATGAACTCCTGGAAGGTGCTGTAGCTGTTGTAGCTGCCGACGGCAAACACACTCTTGTAGGAATGGTTGATGTTCACACTCTTGAAATGGTCGCGGAACCACGGCAACTTGCCCAGTCCGCTGTAGCGCACCGTCCAGTTGGGCAACAGACGGCTCAAAGCCGGAAAGAGCGAGAGCGACTTGCCGCCCATGCTGGTATAGGTGCTCAGGAACGCCGGCACCATCACGTCGGCACTATACTGGTTGACAGGAGTGCGTGAGGCGTCAAACTTTCCTCCAGCCAACGACGATCCCGCAGGATAAGTCATGTCGGCATACTGCTGCTCCACACGTCCCCGGAATCCATCGAGAGCATTGACAAACTTCTCGAACCGCTTGCTGCGATAGCCGCTGTTGGCGTTGCCCATCCCCTCGAAGGCGCTGCCGATGGAGATGGTGGTCATCTGGAACGTACCGCTCTGGGTGGTAGGCGTACCCTCATACATATACTGTATGCTTTTCTGGGTCGTCATCGTGCGGGATGCGTTCAGGTCTATCTTCAGGTTCTTCACCGGCTCCAGAGTCAGGCGAAGCTGAAAATCTTCCGTCTTGCTGGTAGTGGCAGGCGTGGCGATGGAATCGTTGATGAGCAACCAGTCGTTGTCCCGGGCCTTGCCTATGTAGTTGTCATCGACGAGGCCGAAGGCAAAGTCAAGTCCGGGCGACATGATGCCCTGCTTGGTCTGTCCGAAGGCATCGCCGATGGTGGGCAGGAAGCCCGGCAAGGTGAGCTGGTAGTTGTTGCGGTAGCTGAAGCTGACATTGCGCACCATCATCGCCACCCGGGCGATGGCTTGCGCCGTCTTGTACCAGCCCTTGTTTTCCAGAGGTTCCTTGGCAAGCACGCTCACCTTCACCTTGGTCGCACTATCCACCTTCGAGGTGATACGGATGGTATTGTTGTCCATCTTTTTATATTTGATGGGGAAAGCCTTGCCGTCCTCGGTCTTCGCCGACACCACCAGCCGCTTGCTGTTCTTGCCGTGCTTGATGTCGAAAGCCTTCTTGTCGGCTTTCTTGGAATCTTTCTTGTCTTTCTTGGAATCCACGGAGTCCTTCGAGGTCTCCTTCGCCACGACAGGCATGAGGGTGATTTCCTTCTCGAAAGCCTTCTTGTTGAGCGGCAACGACTTCTTCTGCTCCTGCGCCTTCTTGTTGTCCTTGCTCGTCCATTCCTTCACAGCCTCGTCGGGATCCTTGCCTGCCGCAATGGCTTCTTGGCGCACCTTGGCGAGTTCCTGCTTGCGTTTCAGAGCCTCCTGTCTTGCCTTGTCTTTCTCCTGCTTCTTCTTTTGTATCTGCGACCGGGAAGGTTCCTTGTCGAACTTCTGGTTTACTTGCTTCAGGAACGGCACGTGGTTGTAGAGCTTCACCAGGTTGAAGGTTCCGTTCAGGTTCAGGCTGCGGGTGGTGCTGATGGTGTTGCCATACGTGTTGCCGTCCTCGTCCTCCGTACCCTTGTTCCAGGAATAGGTGGAGTTGTAGTTGGCATCGGCGTTCACCCAGTCGAAGACGGGCAGCAGGTTGAGCGGCAACTGATAGGAGGCGGTGAACGTCTGGTTGTAGTCCAGGGGTGCCCCCCAGTGCTTGATGCTCGTCCATACGGAGTCTTTCCAGGCATGATACTGGTCGGCATAGAGATCCTTGTTCACCGGCGTGTAGGGTTCCTCTATCTGCGCATGGGTAGCACTCTGGAAGTTCATGTGCAGGTTCTTGGTGAAGTCCCAGCGCATGGAGAACTCGCGGTTCCACAGGAACTGCTCGCTGAACGAGAGCGGCAGCTGTGAGTTTTCCGTGGATTCCATGTCACGCTCCTGCAACTCGTAGTAGTTGCGTGTCATCTCGGTATTGAACGCCACGTTCTGAGGCAGCCAGTTCAGTCCGAACCGCCTCAAGATGTCGAGCCACTTGCTCTTGTTCTTGATTTTCTTGAAAGGCTCCCATGCCTTATACACCGGAGTCCACGAGTAGTCGAGCGACCCGCGCCAGTTGTCCTCGTTCTCATACACCGTTGTCTCCCCCTGCGTATGCTGGTGGGAATGGCTGTAGGAAATGGAGAAGTTGGCTGGGTCGTAGGGCATCGGATGCCGCTTGGTGGCTATGCCCACACGGGCGTTGGAGATGGAGAAGTTGGTGTTCACCACCTTGGTCACGGCGATGTTCTCGATGGAGTCGCGCTCCGCCTTCGATTCCGTGGCGTCGAGGGCGTCCTTCAGCTCCATGTCGGTGTCGAGGGGATTGTACTTCGGCGATGTCTTCTCCTTGGTCACGCTATAATAAAGAGGTATGCTCACCTTCGCCTTGTCGGGGAAGAACTTGCCCATCTCCAGACTGGTCGTCACACTATACGTACCGTAGCTGTCGGTGCTGCGGCTTGCCACCTTGTCCTCCAAGCCTCCGAAGCCCTCGCTGGTGTAGCGGCCTGTGGCGTTCACACTGCCCCAGTCGGAGAGTTGCACGTTGAGGTTGGCGTTGGCGGCCCATCCGCCTTTGTTGTTATGTTCGAGGAGGCGTAGCTCGTTGACCCACACCTCGCCGCTCTTCACGTCGCCCGAGTTGTTGCGCACACCGATCATCATCGTCTTCACCTCGCCCAAGGTAGGATTGCCCACCAGGGTCATCTTGTTGTTGGGATGGTTGCTGTCGTAAGCGACGTATGGCTGCGAGAAAGAAGCCAACCCCTGCGACTTGGCGCGGTTGCGCTCTTTCTTCAATGCCGTGAACACGCTCAGCGGCACGTCGAGCATGTTGTCCTCGGGCCATACCGTCTTGCAGTCTTCCAGACTCCTGCGGCTGTACTTTCCTTCGGCGGTCAACTTCAGGGGTATCTCGTACTCATAGTAGTTGTTCTTGTAGTCGCTGCCCAGTCGTATGAACACCGAGAGCTGGTTGTCCTTGAGACTGGTGACATCCTGTGCCAAGGCGTTGGCATGGGCGAACATCTGGATGCGCTTGTACTGGCGCAGGTCGAGGGTGGTGTTCTTATACACCGCCTTCGCCTCGCCCGTGCTCAGGTTCTTGACCACCAGACTCAAGGCTTGCTCGTTCGCCTCCACCAACTGTGGCTGCGAAGGGTCTTGCTCCCGTTGGATGCCCGGCGGCAGGATATAGTTGACCGGGGTCTTCTCGGCATTCTCCTCGATGCTCACGGCACTGGACTCCAAGGTTCCCGTGTTGCTGCCTCCCAACGTCTGGTCGTAGGTACGCCAGGTGCCACGCACCAGGTCGAGCGTACCGAAGCGCATGACGATGGGCTTCTGGAAGTTGGTGAGGAACATACGCATGAAACGGATGCTGGAGAAGTCGTTGATGTTGCCCACCTTCGACTCATACTGGTCCACGGGGATGCGGAACTGATACCAGGTCACCGTCTCCTTGTTGCCGTTTTGCAGACTAGGGGTATATTCGCGCTTATCTACGATGTAGTTCTTGCCCACGACGAGGTCTTCGGGACGGATGCTCACGTGATACTGGAAATACTTCTCGTACTCGTTGAGCGTATAGTCCTGGTTGATGTCCTCCACGTCGGGGGTCGATTTGTAAGAGGTGTCGTAGTTCTCCGTGCGGCTGTCGCTGTCGGGCGAGTTGCCTTGCGGGTTGTTGATATACTTATACCTTAATAATATAGGAGCCTTCTGTGCGTCCCAGTCGCTGCCCCTATAGTAATGATAGTCGTCGCGGGCAGGGTCGGCGAAGATGCTGTCGAACACCGCCTGGTTCACCTTGCCCTGTATCTGGTCGAGATAGGCACTCTTGTAGAACTCCTGCTCCTCGGCGTCGGTCAGTCCGTTGAAACCCACATCCTGCAAGGCACGGCTGCCGCTGGTGGTGGCAAAGGCATAGGTGACGGTGCTCTGCGTAGGCACCTTTCCCCACTGGGTCGTGGTGTAGTTGTTGCTGCCATCCACGGGCATTCCGCTCTCGTAGAATTTCTTTCCGTCGCGCAGGATGTCCTCGCTGATGTCGCCGAGGTTGATGTAGAAGTCGCCGCCGTAGTCGCGGGCGTCGGCCTGCTGGTTGCTGTAGATGAAGGGGTCGAGCAGCCAGAACTCGATATACTCCACATTCGCCTGGTCGAAGTCGTTGGTGTCGAGCTTGCGCATCATGCCGCCCCAGTGGCGTTGCGGATTTGCCAGGGTGCCGTCGGCCTGCAGGTCGGAGACATTGAAGTTGTACGGACCGCGCTCGTTGGGGTAGTAAGCGATGTTCATCGCGTTCACCGTGCTGGTCTGGGTACTGTAAGTCTGTGTCTGCCGCAACGGGAACAACTCGTTCATATAGACGGCACGCACATAGTGGTTGCTCAACTGGTTGAGGTCGCTCTTGATGTGTCCCGGCGTGAGGGTGCTTCCCTTGCGGTTGAAGAGCGGGTCGATGGTGTACCATGCCATCTGGCTGCGGTTGAAGCCACTGGTCAGACCCGTCTTGTCCTTGTTCTCGGGGAACATGGAGGGCACGCTGGAGAGAATCCAGGAGGTAGGGGTCATCACGTCGATGGAGGTCTTGGTACTCTCGAAGTCATCGAGGTAGGAGGCGTTGTCCTGCGTGCCGCTCGCCTGCCCCGCTATCAGGTGGGCAAACTCTCCCGTGAAAGAAATCTGGGAGGGCTGGGTAAGGTGCAGGAAAGGTATCTTGTCGAGCACGTTGGTCAGCCACTGGCTCTCTTTCTTCCAGTTGAGGTTGACGCCCCAAAGGGTATTCTTCAGCGGCTCGTCTCCCATCGACACCTTCGAGAGCAACGGCTGCTCGCTCAGATGCTGGAATGTACCGCTGAGTTGGAAATTCTTGGAGAAATCGTACTCCCAGTTCAGTCCGAACATGGTCTTACGCATCATGCCGTAGTCGGTGTTGCTCTCCAGCGACACGTTAACGGGAGTGCCAGCGTCGATGATGCTCTGATTGAGAATCGTCACCTCGCCTGCGTTGTAATCCACCGAATAGTCGGATCCTTCCGTCAGGGTGACGCCTCCTGCCGTCACCATCACCGAACCCTGCGGCACGTTGTACGCTCCGAGGGAGATGACATTGGCGGAGGTTCCCTTAAACTGACCCACCAAGAGGTATTTGTTTTTCTCGGCTATCTGCTTCGCCACCGTCTTGGTACTGTCATAGAGTTCGGTGAAGGCATACTTCGACGCTTGTTCCGCCGACACGCCTTTGCCTGTAAGATATTGGTAGATATAGCTTCCGAACGGCTCTACCTTCGGGATGAAGACGCTACCGTTGGATACCGTGTAGCCCTCCACATAGTCGAAGTAGCCATTGCTGTGGGCATTGTTGTTGTTGTCGAGCCGGTCGGCGCCCAGCACCTTGATGAGCGGTGTCTGCTTCACCTCTTTCTCGGGAATGTAGGTGAGATACACGCCTGTGGTGTCGCTCTGAAACTTCACGTCGAGGCGGAATTTCTCCTTCTCCACCTGCGAGGCAAGGTGATACACGTTCTTCATCATCAGGTCCCAGTTGCCCTGTTGCGGATTGTTGCTGGTGTTCTTCAGCGACTTCACGAAGAGTCCTTGCTTGGTGTCGGTGACATCGCTGGCAAACTCGCCCACCTGGTAGGTCACGCCGCCATAGGTATATTCGTATGCCACGGCAAGCACCTGGTCGGTCTGCAACTGGTTCTTCAGGGAGATATATCCCATCGCCGTGTTCACGGTGTATTCCGACGAATTGAGCAGCCGGGCACTCTCCAGTTTCTCGAAGTCGCTGCCGCCCACGAGCCCCGCCCCCTCCAAGGTGGAAGAGGTCTGGTTCACGTCGCGGGCAGCCCCGTACTGGTTGACCATGGCGTCATACTCTGTGTTAGCCTTGTTGCTCGGCACGAGCGCGCCGCCGGCAGCCCACATCGGGTTGCTGACTTTCTCGGTCTCGCCAAGGTCGGTCAGGGCGACGATGTTTCGGGTGTTCTCCGTGGAACCCGTCTTGTTGGTCACCCATACCTCCACACGGTTGATGGTGATGCCCGTGGTCAAGTTGGGCAACTTCTGCATCCATCCGTCGTAACGGTTGCGGAAATAGCGTGAGAGGAAGAAGTGCCTGTTCTCCTCATAGTCGGCGACATTGGTCTCGAAGGGAGTCAACTGCACGCCGCCCTTGGAACTGACGCTCTTGGAGGATGACTTCTTCTGCGAGATGACCGTCTGCAACTTGAGCTTGCCAAACTGCATGTCGGTACGGATACCAAAAAGGCTGCTCGCTCCCCGTATCAAGGAGGAGTTGGAGGGGAACGACACGTTGCCCGCCTCCAGCAACTTGATGATTTCGTCTTCCTTGCCGTCATACTTGAGCTTCATGTTCTGGGCATCGTAGTCGAAGGTGGCATCGGTGTTGTAGTTGAGGTTCATGTTCACCTTGTCTCCCACACGTCCGTTCACGTTGAGGTTGATCTTCTCGTCGAAGTCCATCATCGTGGTATTGCGGTTGCGGATAGGGAGCGAGGGGTTATCGACGCTCTTCTTGTTGATACCGAACTTCAGCTCCGCCGAACCTTGCGTTTTGACACGGATGCCGCCGGGACCGAAGATTTTCTCTGCCGGGCCCAGGTCGAAGTGCATATCCGTGAAGTCGAACTTCTCCTTGCCCTTCGCCTGGAATATCTCTTCGTTTTGCTTGCGGTAGTAGGCGTTGCGCTCCTGCATCTCGCTCCACACCCTGTACTCCCCGGGAGTCATCATGATGGGGGCGGAAAGCCAGGTGTTGCCGATCTTGTTGCCGATGACGTAGCGGTCGAGCGTATCATTGTACTCCACCTGATATTTCAGGTTGTCGGGACGGCGCAAGTCGAGCGGACTCTGGTAGAGGTCGCCGATGGAGAGAGGCTGGGTAAGCTGAATCTGCCAACGGGGATGCAGCAAGCTGTCGGGGATGGAGTCCTCGTCGGCAAGAATCGGTTGGGCTGCAATGGTTCCCTTGCCCTTCTGATTCGATTTGGAAAAAGTATTTTGATTGTTGCGTGCGGCGGACGGTGCGGCATTCTGCGCATTCCCCCCACGCTGCTGCGTACGGTTTCGCGTTCTGTCATCTTGCAAAAAAGGCAAGCCGACGGCATTGCCGACAACGGTTGTCATCAGCAATCCCAATGGGATATAGAAATATTTATGTTGTTGACTACGAGCCATTTATTCCTTTCTGTTCACTCTTCGTTCTATACTCTTCCCTCTTCACCTACTTGATTTGCTTCAAGGCGAGTTTGATTACTTCCTCCACCTTGAGGTTAGGCTGCGCCTTGAGTATCTCGACCACCACCTTGGCAGAAGGGGCTGGCGAGAAACCGAGCATGGTGAGTGCGCTGACCGCCTCGTCCTTCACGTCGTTGTTGACCATATCGACGCTGCCGCCGTTGGCAGGGAGTTCGCTGGCGATGCCCAGCGACACAATCTTGTCCTTCAGGTCGATGATAATGCGCTGCGCCGTCTTCAGTCCGATGCCCTTCACTCCCTTGAGCAGTTTCTCGTTGCCCGTGGAGATGACATTGCAAAGTTCCGACGGCGACAAAGAAGAGAGTATCATCCTCGCCGTGTTGGCTCCCACGCCCGACACGGTGATGAGCAGGCGGTAGAGTTCCCTCTCCTGCTTGCTTGCAAAACCATAGAGGGTGAAGGAGTCGTCCCTTCCTCCTGCCACCAGCACCTCGTGTACATAGAGTTTGGCGGTCGGTTTGCCTTGGATGGCGGTATAAGTATTGAGTGAGATGTTAAGCCCATACCCCACGCCCGCTGTCTCCAGCACTGCCATGGTAGGGGTCAGGTCGGTCAATTCTCCCTTGATGTATTCTATCATTTTGTCGATTCTTAAAACGGTTCACGCCCTGACGGCGTCACTATTCGTGTATAAATATTATTAAACAATAACGAACAGGCATGGAATATATTGTATCAAGGGTAGAATATCGGGGGAAAAATATGATTTTTTATCTATCTTTCAGAACTTCTTCCCAAACACGATGTTGCAGAAAGTCTTGACGAGTATCTTGGTATCAAACCACCAGGAACGGTGCTCCAAATAGTAGAGGTCAAGCTCCAGTCGGCGCAACATCTTCTCCATGGTGTCTGTATAGCCATTGTAGAGCGTGGCGTATGAGGTTACGCCCGGCCGAATCTGGTAGAGGAACGGATAGCGGCTGTCGTGATCCATAATCTGGTCGATGTAGAACTTGCGCTCGGGGCGAGGGCCGATGAATGCCATGTCGCCGACGAAGACATTCCAAAGCTGGGGCAGCTCGTCGAGATGATGCGCCCTGAGGAAGGCACCAACTTTTGTGAGACGGGGGTCGCCGTTGATCTCAAGCAAATCGGGACCGTTCTTCTCCGCATCCACCTTCATCGAACGGAACTTGTAGATGAAGAAAGGTTTGCCATGCAAGCCGATGCGCTCCTGCTTGTAGATGACAGGCAAGCCGTCCTCCATGCGGATGGCGATGGCGCAAGCCAAAGCCAATGGAGAAAAAACGATGAGACAGCACGAGGCTATGACAAAATCTGTGGAGCGTTTCAATACTTGCCCCGTCTTGCTCATGTGGTCTTGATATATTTCTTGCCTCATTTCTGTGCCGCTTTAACTTTTGTGTGTTTGGTCAACGCTATGTTGAATACCGTGTATAAGATGATGTCGGTGAACAGCAACAGGTTGAAGTCGTTTCCGACAAACTCGTATATCGCCAAGTTGATTGCCACAAAACACACCTCAAGCAGCAAGATAGCCCCAAGGGTGCGGTGTTGCGAGAGTCCCGCCGCCATCAGCTTATGGTGGATATGGCTTTTGTCTGCATCAAAGATGGGGGATCCAGCCCTCAGTCGATGGATGACGACGCGTACCACGTCGAAGGTAGGAACTATCAGCAGACTATATGCCAGGATGACTCTTGCGGCAGAGAAAGGCATTACTAGAGGATTGTTCATCGAGGTCTTTACAAACAAGAATCCCAATATGAAGCCAAGGGTCAAACTTCCCGAGTCGCCCATGAAAATCTTGCGGTTCTTCTCGGGGTTTCCAAAGACGTTGAAGTAAATATATGCCGTGAGCACCCCCACGAGTCCTGCTATTAGCACAGCATACACCACGAGTCCATTGTGGATGAAACTGTAGAGGAATCCCAAAAGGGCGAGAATGGCCAGACTGGCAGACAGACCGTCGATGCCGTCGATGAGGTTCATGGCATTGTCGATGAATACAAACACCAATACCGTCAGTGGGAAGCCGACGTAAAAAGGAATCTCATGAAGTCCGAAGAGCCCATAGAGGTTGTTGATGTAAAGTCCGCAAATCGGGAGAATGGCGGAGGCTGCGATTTGCACGGCAAACTTGATTTTGGCATCCAGCCCGATGAGGTCGTCAACAATGCCTACGCCATAGATGAGCAGTAGGCTGATGAGCAATCCAAGCGTCCAAGTACTGATGGTAATCTTGGAATTGACGGAATGACTTCCCATGATAAGCATGACGATGAAGAAAGCTATCAGCATGCTGGGCATAAAGGCGATACCACCTAGTCGGGGAATCAGGCATTTGTGTACTTTTCTTTGGTTCGGCATATCATACAGGTTCTTTCTCTTACAAAAGCTTAGGAGAGCAGGGATGAAAAGGAACCCACATATCATGCTCAATAGGAATGCCCCCAGTATGGCGATAATATCTTGTGTCATAATCATTGTTGATTTCTCGAATGATAGTTGTAGTAATTTTACATTTTTATCTATATAAACTATGAAAATAAAGGAATATTGTATGCGACTGAGAGTTTTTTTTTGCCAGCCCCCCCAAAAAAATAAAGGTGACATATCCGAGCGAAAAAGGGAGGCAAACCTCGTCACAAGGTCCGTCTCCCCTACTTATAGTTATAAATAACCGATTTTTACTGATTCAAGAACTTATCCACCTGCGCAGCAATCTTCCTGCCGCTGGCCATGGCTCTTACCACCAAAGATGCTCCGCTGGCGGCATCGCCTGCCACGAACACGTTCTCGGCAAACTCGGGCTGCTGTGGCTTCAAGAAACCCATCGCCAAGAACACAGCCTCTGCCTTAATAATTTCCGGCTCACCGGCCTCCACCATCAATGGGCGACCGCCCTCTGGATTTGGCTTCCAGTCGATAGGCTGTACCTTCACGCCCGTCAATTTGCCGTTCTTTCCCAAGAACTCCAGAGAGTTGATGTTCCAACGGCGTGTACAACCTTCCTCGTGACTTGAAGTGGTCTTGAGGGTGCGAGGCCAGTTAGGCCAAGGGTTCTTAGGATCCTCAGGCCCCTCCACAGGCTTAGGCATAATCTCAATCTGGGTTACGCTCTTGCATCCCTGGCGATGAGCGGTACCGATACAATCGGAACCCGTATCACCACCACCGATAACGAGGACATCCTTGCCCTTGCAGCTCACCAACTCATCCTTGCCGAACTCCATGCCAGCGAGAATGCGGTTTTGCTGGGAGAGCAGTTCGAGGGCGAAATAAACACCCTTGAGTTCACGTCCAGGTATCTTCAGGTCGCGCGCCTCTGGAGTACCCGTTGAGATGACGTAGGCATCGAAGCCCTCGGGCAACTGGGTTACGTCGATATGCTGGTTGTATTTGAATTCGATGCCCTCTTCCTCCAAGAGGTTGAGACGGCGGTCGATGATGCTCTTGTTGAGCTTGAAGTTAGGGATACCATAGCGCAAAAGGCCACCTGCGTTCTCGCGTGCCTCGAAAACCGTCACCTTGTAGCCCTTTTGGTTGAGTTGGTTGGCTGCAACCAATCCCGCAGGACCAGCACCGATGACAGCCACGGTCTTGCCGTTGCGCTCTGGTATCTCCACCCGAACATAGTCCTCGGAGAAGGCGTGCTCTACGATGGCGCACTCATCCTCGCGGTTGGTGGTAGGCTCGTGATCCATGAGGTTGAGGATGCAAGCCTTCTCGCAGAGCGCAGGACAAATACGTCCTGTGAACTCGGGGAAGTCGTTGGTGGAGTTGAGGAGTCGGTAAGCCAACTCCCAGT
>CAVGEN010000081.1:0-19541 GCA_963628185.1 Waltera intestinalis
AAGCGACTATCGTGAGAAAAACAAAGTATAAAAGGGCAGTTATCCCACTGAAATAAGGTCTGCTGCAAATAAAAACAGTTTTTCATACCTAAAACATCAAAATATTGTACCTAGGTATCAGAAAATTGTTATACCTTTGCAGCAGTTCTTAGAAAAGTTAAATGATAGATTAATCGCAAACTTCTCCATTCCGAAAGGATTTACAATGGATGAAGTTTGGAGTACACCGGGGTTTGTGAAAATCTCGGTTTCTTTTTATCCCCCTCTCCCATGATGTTTTCTCAAATTTTAGAAAAAATTATAGGTCTATATTTATTCTTCTGAAAGAAAAGTAGTATCTTTGCAGAAGAATTGAGGCACTCGGCAATTTGAAAGCAAGCTTTCATTGCGCTCGTTTGCATTTTCTTTTGCAGTCTAACAAAAAAAAGAATAAATAAAAAAAAGATACAAGTAAAAAATGAGAACTGTTTACGAATACTCTGTCAAGGACAGAAAGGGAAAGGAAGTTTCCCTCAAAGAGTATGCTAACGAAGTATTGCTCATCGTCAACACTGCCACCAAGTGTGGTTTCACTCCCCAGTACGAAGAATTGGAAAAACTCTATGAGACTTATCACTCCCAGGGTTTTGAAGTCCTAGACTTCCCTTGCAACCAGTTTGGCCAGCAAGCTCCAGGCACCGACGAAAGTATCCATCAATTCTGCAAACTCACATACGGCACTGAATTTTCTCGCTTCAAGAAGGTCAAGGTCAATGGTGACGACGCAGCCCCTCTCTTCAAGTTCCTAAAGGAATCCAAGGGATTCGCAGGTTGGGACGAGTCTCATCCCCTCTTCCCCGTTCTCGACAAGATGCTCAGCGAAGCCGACCCCAACTATAAGGAAAGCGCAGACATCAAGTGGAACTTCACCAAGTTCTTGATCAGCAAGAAAGGCCAGGTCATCGCCCGTTTCGAGCCTACCACAAGTTTCGAGGTAATAGCCAAGGCTATCGAAGAACTTCTGAAAGCATAAACCGCTCTTTCTATATAAAAGCACGATACGGAAAAGCCTAGGGTCAAAACACGACTCTAGGCTTTTCCATATCTTCAAGCCAAAGAACGAACACTTGCATTCTTCACTCTTCGTTCTTCATTCATCACTTCATATCCACCTGTGGCACATCCTTGAGGAACTTCTGAATTTCCTCGTCGGAAACAGAATAGTTCTGCAAGTCACCATTGATGTAGCTATCGTATGATGGCATATCTATCAAACCATGGCCTGAAAGGCAGAACAAAATAACTTTCTCCTCACCAGTCTCCTTCGCCTTCAAAGCCTCACGCACCGTGGCAGCAATGGCATGGCAACTCTCCGGAGCAGGAATGATACCCTCTGTCTGTGCGAACAGCATACCCGCCTTGAACGACTCCAGCTGAGGAATATCGACACCATGCATGAAACCGTCCTTAATCAACTGAGAGATAATCATGCCGGCGCCATGATAACGAAGACCACCGGCATGGATGTTGGCAGGCTTGAAGTCATGCCCCAAGGTGTACATAGGCAACAAAGGCGTATAACCCGCCTCATCGCCAAAGTCATACTCAAACTTGCCACGAGTCAACTTAGGACAACTCTCTGGCTCAGCCGCAATAAATTCAGTCTGCTTGCCATCTTTTAAGTTATGGCGCATGAAAGGGAAAGCCAAACCACCAAAGTTACTGCCACCGCCAAAGCAAGCAATCACTTGGTCAGGATATTCGCCAGCCATCTCCATCTGCTTCTCCGCCTCCAAACCGATCACAGTCTGATGCAAGGCGACATGGTTGAGGACGGAACCCAAGGTATATTTACAACCGGGAGTCGTGGTGGCCAACTCGACAGCCTCACTGATAGCCGTACCCAACGAGCCCGGATGATGAGGGTCGCGAGTGATGATATTCTTACCTGCACGGGTACTCATGGAAGGCGAACCTTCCACCGTAGCTCCAAATGTACGCATGATGCTAGACCGATACGGTTTCTGCTGCATGGTAATCTTTACTTGATAGACCGCAGCCTCCAAGCCATACAACTTAGCGGCGTATGACAAAGCAGCACCCCACTGTCCGGCACCCGTCTCGGTGGTCACATTGGTATCGCCCTCTTGCTTGCAATAGTAGCACTGCGGCAAGGCTGAGTTAATCTTGTGGGAACCCAACGGGTTAGTGCTCTCATTCTTGAAATAGATATGAGCAGGCGTTCCCAATGCCTCCTCCAAGGCGTAAGCACGCACCAAAGGAGTAGAACGATAGAATGTATATTTCTCCAACACATCCTCAGGAATATCAATCCAAGCGTGTTCGGTATCCAACTCTTGCTTAGAGCACTCCTTATTAAATATATGCGACAAGTCGTCAGCGGTCAAAGGCTGATGGGTCTGTGGATTCAACGGAGGCAATGGCTTGTTGGGCATATCAGCCTGGATGTTGTACCACTGCGTAGGGAGGTCTTTCTCCTGCAGAATGAATTTCTTCTGTCTCATGATATATCTCATTTAATAGTTCAACATTGCAAATCTTTACAGTTTGTCAATAGATTGCGTTATTTTGCGACAAAGTTACAAAAAAAATCTGACTTAGAAGAGAATCTGTAATATTTATCGTCGATCAATGCCTTATTTTTCTATTTCCATCAGTATTTCGACCGCTTTCTCTACACTCGTTATATGAGAAATGCGCAAGTAACGCTTGCTATTCTTCTCTTTCAGATTGCATTGCTTCACATGAGTAGTCACATACTCCAGTACCTTGGAGAACATCGCACTCTTATAGAACGGACTTTGCACATTGCTCACAAACTGCATCTGCAAGGTTTCTTGCCTCAGCATGATTTTCTCACAACCAAGCCGCTTGCCCAACCGACGCAGGCTGACCACATACATCAGTTCTTCCGCCTCATGAGGCACAGGGCCGAAACGGTCTATCAGCCGCTGCTTGTAAGCCGTCAATTGCTCTTCATTCTCCAACCGGTCCAGCTCCCGATACAACAACATTCGCTCGCTGCTACCTGGCACGTATGTGTCAGGGAAGTACATCTCCAAGTCGCTCTCGATAGAGCAATCATCCACAAAGTCATCTCCCGTCAAGACCTGACCTTGATTCATTTCCTCTTGATAAAGGTCGCCGAACTCCTCGTTTTTGAGTTCAGTAATGGCTTGCGACAGAATCTTCTGATAAGTCTCATATCCCAGGTCTTCCATAAATCCACTTTGCTCCGAGCCGAGCAAGTTACCTGCGCCCCGAATGTCCAAGTCTTGCATAGCCAGGTTGAAACCGCTGCCCAGTTCACTGAAAGTTTCCAAAGCCTCCAGACGGCGGCGTGCCTCCGTGGTCAACACACTCTTTGGCGGAGCCAACAAATAGCAGAAAGCCTTCTTGTTGCTTCGCCCCACTCTCCCCCTCATCTGGTGCAGGTCGCTCAAACCGAAATGATGAGCATCGTTGACGATGATGGTGTTGGCATTTGAAATGTCGATGCCATTCTCCACGATTGTCGTGGAAAGCAACACGTCATAGTCATAGTTGATAAAGCCCATGATGATTTTTTCCAATTCCTCGGGTTTCATCTGTCCATGCCCAATGGCAACCCTACAATCCGGCACATATTTCTCAATGAGCAACTTCAGCTCAGGCAACCTGGAGATACGGTCGTTCACAAAATAGACCTGTCCATTTCGACTCATCTCAAAATTGATGGCATCGGCGATGACCTCCGAACTAAAGGTTGTCAGCTCCGTATGAATCGGATAGCGATTGGGCGGTGGAGTGCGCATGATACTCATATCCCTGGCACCCATCAAAGAGAACTGGAGTGTTCGTGGAATAGGAGTCGCACTCATGGTCAAGGTATCGACGTTCACTTTGAGCTGGCGCAACTTTTCCTTGGTGCTGACACCAAACTTCTGTTCCTCGTCAATGATAAGCAACCCCAGATCCTTCCACTTAACGGTCTTTGAAATCAATTTGTGGGTACCTATCAGTATATCGACCTTACCCTCCTGCAAGTCTGCCAAGATTTGCTTGGTTTCCTTGGCGGAACGAGCGCGGCTCAGATAATCCACCCTCACGGGCATACCTTCCAAACGCGACTTAAAGGTTTGGTAATGCTGGAAAGCCAACACCGTGGTAGGCACAAGGACTGCCACCTGCTTGCTATCACAAGCCGCCTTGAAGGCAGCACGAATGGCAACCTCCGTCTTACCAAACCCCACATCGCCACAAACCAAGCGATCCATAGGGCGGGAACTTTCCATGTCAGCCTTCACGTCCATCGTCGCCTTGTTCTGGTCGGGGGTGTCTTCATAAAGGAAAGAAGCCTCCAACTCATGCTGCAAATAGCCATCGAGACTGAAAGCATAACCTTTCTCACGACGACGCTGAGCATAGAGTTTTATCAGGTCGCGGGCAATATCCTTGATATGTTTCTTGGCCTTCTCCTTCAACTTATCCCATGCCCCCGTTCCGAGAGTGGAAAGACGAGGTGGCTCGCCAGTATCACTTCTCCTGTACTTGCTGATTTTGTATAGGGAATGGATGGAGACATCCACCTTGTCATTGTTCTTATAGATGATGCGTATCATCTCTTGATAACTATTGCCCGTAGGAACACGCACCAAGCCACCAAACTTGCCAATGCCAAAATCCACATGAACGATAAAGTCGCCAGGAGCCATCTCCTGCAATTCCTTCATGGTCAGTGCCATCTTACCGGCACGGGCTGAATCAGAACGCAAGTTGTACTTGTGGAAACGGTCGAAAATCTGATGGTCGGTGAAGAAGCAACACTTCTTGTCGGCATCCACAAACCCCTCATGGACGGTCTTATCGACGGGCACAAAGGTTATCTTGTAGCGTTGAAGTTCCTCACTTGCAAAGATGTCCTTCAAGCGTTGCTGCTGCTTCTGACTATCAGCCAATATATATAAGGTATATTGTTGAAGTTGAAAATCCTCCAACGTCTTAGCCAGCAAGTCGAAATTCTTATGAAACAACGGTTGCGGAACAATATTGAAAGAGATGACGGCATTGGCATCTTCCTTTCTCGCCGCAATCTTCCCATCCCCTATCGGGCCAAACTCCACACGCACTCTCTTAGCCACCTCTTCCTTCAGCTGGGTAGCCGTAGAGAGGTTGAGTTCCTTCTGCATATCATGACGAATCTGGGCTGCCTCCACTTCGGTAGCCCCCTCCAGTTGCTCCGTCAAGCTTTGAGCAGAGAAACCTTCCTGATAAATCTGCTCCACACGGTCATGCACAAAGGTAAAATCCTTCATCGCCAACAAGACATCCTCACCCAAGAAAGAAAGGAAAGGTTGCTTCTCGCTGACTATGCTGGAAAGTTCCGGCACCACCTCGATACGTTCCCGCTTATCCCTTGACAGCTGGTTCTCTACATCAAACGTACGGATGGTATCTATCTCGTCGCCAAAGAAATCGACACGGAAAGGAAACTCGCAACTATAGGAATAGACATCCAAGATGCTACCACGAACGGCAAACTGACCAGGCTCGTACACATAATCGGCCTCCTTGAAGTTGAAGTCGCGCAAAGTGTGAGAAATCTCCGTCAAGGAGACCTCTTGTCCGACAGCCAGTTGCAGGATTCTCTCGTCAAGGTTTTTCTTTGTCACCACCAACTCAGCCAAAGCCTCAGGATAAGAGACTATAAACATAGGCTTATTCTGCGACAAACGAGCCAGCACCTCCGTACGCAAGATTTCATTGGCAGCGTCCTTTTGCCCATACTTGATGGCCCGGCGATAACTGGAAGGGAAGAAAAAGACGTGGTCTTGCCCCACCACCTGCATCAAGTCGTGGTAAAAATACCCCGCATCGTCGGCATCGTCGAGAATATAGACCACCGTCTTCCCCAACTGTTCACGGATAGAAGCAAAAAAGATTGGTGCGGAAGAACACACCAATCCCTGCAAGAATATCGTTTTGAGCTTATTTTTGTCCAACAACTCCAAGAAAGCTTTCGCCTGAGGCGAACGCCCATATATATTATCTATCTCTTGTATAGTCACACTTATCCTATTTAGAAAAAATCATCATTTACCTGTAATCCTTGGGTATTTCTTAAACCAACCGTCCAGACGAAGACGCATCACACCGAAGAAAGCCTCGCCAAAGATTCCCCCGTTCATCTTGCTCACGCCTTCACGACGATTGACGAAGATGACCGGCACCTCCTTGATTTTGAACCCAATCTTATGGGATGTATATTTCATCTCTATCTGGAAAGCATACCCCTTGAATCGAATAGCATCCAAGTCAATGGTCTCCAAGACCTTGCGACGATAGCAAACGAATCCCGCCGTGGTGTCATGAACCTTGAATCCCGTCACGATGCGTACATACTTAGAAGCGAAATAGCTCATCAGTACACGTCCGATAGGCCAATTGACAACATTGACACCGGAAACATAACGAGATCCTACCGCGACATCAAACCCCTCGTCGTGGGTGGCAGCGTAAAGACGCGGCAAGTCGTTGGGGTCGTGGCTGAAGTCGGCATCCATCTCGAAGATGAAATCATAACCTTGCTGCAAAGCCCACTTGAATCCTGTGATATAAGCCGTGCCCAAGCCCAACTTACCAGAACGTTCCAAGATATGCAAACGGTCAGCAAACTCGCTTGCCATCAGCGACTTCACGATAGCGGCAGTGCCGTCGGGGCTACCGTCATCTATCACAAGAATATCAAATTCCTTCCCAAGCCCGAACACAGCCCGGATGATTTTCTCAATGTTTTCCTTCTCGTTGTAAGTAGGAATGATTACAATGCTATCGCTCATTATATTCTTAGTTTATTGTTGTCTGCTGCAAAGATACTATATTTCTGTTAATCTACAAAGATTATTGGTCTGGATTTTCTACAAATCCTTGATATTCCTTGTCCAAACCATTCATTATCGCCTCATAACTCCGCGTCATCTGGTTTTTGATGTTCTCAGCCCCCTTGCCTATCGGGGCTATCGGTTGATGGATAGTCAACTTCAAAGGATGCCAAAATATCCAATACATATCTTTCATGCGAGGCTTCACCTGAAAGCTGCCGTTGATGGTAAGAGGACAAACCGGCAACTGCAATTCGTCGGCAAGCATGAACGCTCCCCGACGGAAGACGCCCATGTGCCCCGTAAAAGTCCTAGCCCCCTCCGGGAACACGACAAGCGACATACCTTCCTTCAGTTCCTCACGCGCCTTGTCGTATGAGGCGCGAATCTTGGACGGACCGCTCTTATCGACAAAGATATGATGGGCATACTCACATGCGATACCCACCAAAGGTATCTTGCGCAAACCCTTTTTCATCATCCACTTGAAGTTTCTTCCCAGGAAACCATAAATGAGGAAGATATCGAATGCACCCTGGTGATTGGCCACGAAGACATAGCTTTGGTTTTTCTGCAAGTTCTCCCTGCCCTCCACCTTGACAGGCAAAAGCAAAATCCGAACCCAAAGTTGAGACCACAACTTACCGGGATAGTACCCCCAGAAATGCCCATTTCCAAGCATACATCCCACAACGGTTGCAACACTTGTCACAATACTTGCCACCAACAAGATAGGCAAACATACCAATAATTGATACAAACGATATAAGTACTTCATAATCTATTTATATTATAACTATTGAATCCTTCACTTCTTCCTTAAAGTGACAACCACGATTTCGGCGGTCGCCCCCACACGGATAGGCACCACGCCGCCCAAACCTGCCGTCGTATAGAGTTGACATCCCTCTCGTTCATACAGTCCATAATCGAAAGGGGCAAACATCGTAGGGCGCAAGCCCAATACCTCCACCTGTCCAGCATGCGTATGTCCACTCAACGTAAGTTGTGGAGCCACCAAGACTGAGTCTTTCGACCCATACACCTGGTTTATTCTAGAAGGTGTCATGTCTTTCCACTGGGTCGGAATATGCTGGAGCATCAAGACAAAGTTGCCTGGCTTGATGCCGTACAAAGCCTTAGCCACACTGGTACGTTTAGGTTTGTCGTAATTTTCCGTACCTGCGAGATAGATGGAATCCTGCCCTCGCCGGACAACAACGTGCTCGTTGTTCAGCAACCGCCAGCCTAGGCTACGCTCAAAATCCTGCACTTTCCTCTCCACCTCTCGCTTTTCCCCGGGCGTTCCATCCACATAGTAGCTATAATCATGGTTTCCCAAGATGCTATATACTCCATCTTTGGCTTTCAAAGAGCTAAGCAACTTACGATAAGGCAACAGTTCCGAGGGGTGGGCATTCTGCAAATCTCCCGTAAAGCATATCATATCAGCCTTTTGCGCCTGTATGCTATCAATGTCACGCTGGGGAATGTCGCTTCGCCAACCATAAAACGAGCCTAGGTGGATGTCGCTGAACTGCACGATGCGATAACCATCGAAACAATCTGGCAAATCGGGAACATAGACCGTCAGATGTCTCACCTCCATCTTACGAAATCCCAGGGTAAAACCATAGACAAACGTAAAGAAGGCCAACACCGACAAGCACATTCCCACACTTCTCCCCCAATTCTTGCGAGTATGCAAGTATTTCCTGCACCCCCAACCTACACAACCGCAAAACGAATATATAAACTGAGGCACGGCACACAATGCCATGACGCCAAACCATATATCCACCAGCAACGGATTCTCGGGTACAAAACTAGGCAACGATGCCAAGTAGCCACTATATCCAACCACCAGCACCGCAGGCATCCACAACAGGACACGCTTCCATCCATGTATTTGCCGCCATTTTTGCCTATCTATCCACAAGTAGGGCAATATCGTACCCAATATAATGGGAATCATTATCCTATTTATCATTTTTTCATCAAACTAGATTGCAAAAAGCGTCGCATCACTTCTACAGGTACACCCCGTCTATGCGCATAATCTCTCAACTGGTCTTCACCCACCTTGCCTACCTCGAAATAACGAGACTCAGGATGAGCGAACATAAAACCCGACACACTGGCATGCGGAGTCATCATCCCCGTTTCCGTCAAACGAACATTCACCTCTTTCATATCCAACAAGTTGTCTAGAATGAAATTGACACTCGTATCTGGTATCGACGGATACCCTACCGCAGGCCTTATACCTTGATATTCCTCCCGATGCGTCTGTCCCATCGTCAACTGTTCGTCTGGAGCATATCCCCAATATACCCGGCGAACCTCCTCGTGCATTCGCTCTGCAGTAGCCTCAGCCAGGCGGTCGCATAACGTTTGCACCAGCATCGACTGATAGGCATCACCCCGAAACATATCAGCAACCGTTCCATCCACTGTCGTACAGAACACGCCGATTCTATCTCTATCACAAGAATCTGATGGACTCACCAAATGCAAAGGACGAACGAAATCGGCCAAGCATAAGTTTACCCCCCCCTCGGAAGAAGGCTTCTGCTGACGAAGCATCGGAATCCTCACACATTCGCCTTTTCGAGGATAGACCAAGATGTCGTCGCCATCACCATTTGCATCCAACAAGCAAAAGACGGCATGCGTATGATAGTTTCCTTCCCAAGATGCCAGCATCGAGAGGGCTTCACGCTGCATACGTTCCTTTTCAGCTTGCGGTTTTCCACTCAATCCCCAAGCATGATAGAAATAGAGCCAGTTGATATAGGGCACTAACTCGGAAACCTCGTATGTTAAAATTTTTCTCACTATTTGACCCTCACCTTTATCCAGCACGAAGTGCTCTTGTTATTTTATCTGAACGAGAGTTCCTCGCCCCGACAAGTTCCATCAAACACACCTTTATTATATACAAGGTGTCCATTGCAAATCGTCTGTTCCACACGCCACTGGAACTCATGTCCATCCAGCGGGCTCCAGCCACACTTGCTTTGGATGTTGCCTTTACCTACAGTCCATGGAGACCGAGGACGTACCACCACCACATCAGCCTTATATCCTTTACGCAGGAAACCTCTATCCTTCAACTGAAAGAGAGAAGCCGGACGATGAGACATCAACTCTACCATTTTCTCCATAGGCAACACACCCTTGTCCACCAACTCCAACATAGCCACCAACGAGAACTGTACCATGGGCATACCAGAGGCTGCCTTGGCACAACCACCTTGCTTATCTTTCCACTCATGTGGAGCATGGTCGGTACCGATTACCGAAATACGCCCATCGACAAGAGCCTTGCGCAAGGCATCCCTGTCGGCCTTGGTCTTGATGGCTGGATTACATTTTATCAACGCTTTCTTGGAAGCATAATCCTCTTCCGAGAAGAAGAGATGGGCGACGACCGCCTCCCCCGTGACATTCTCATCCTTTCCCAAGAACTCCAACTCCTTGGCTGTGGTCACATGGGCAATATGCAACTTTGCGCCAAATTCTTTCGCCAACCGCACTGCCAACTTGCTACTTTCGTAACAAGCCTCCGCACTACGGATTTCAGGATGATACTTGACATCAGGGTCGTCACCATATTTTTGCTTATATTCAGCCATGTTATGGTTGATGATGTCGGTATCCTCGCAATGAGCCATTACAGGAAAACCAAGTCGCTTTGCCATACGAAACACATGCTGCAAAGAGTCGTACTTATCCACCAGCATATTGCCTGTGCTAGACCCCATAAAAAGTTTTATACCAGGAATGCGATGGCAGTCCAAGTGCTCGAACAACTCGACATTATCATTCGTAGCCCCGAAGAAGAAACTATAGTTGACATGGCTTTTCTCCTTAGCCAAGGCAAACTTTTCCTCCAAGGCATCCAGCGTTGTAGTCTGGGGCACTGTATTAGGCATCTCAAAGTACGAGGTGACTCCACCGTATGCCGCCGCCCTACTCTCGCTCTCGATGTCAGCCTTGCGTGTCAAGCCAGGCTCACGAAAATGAACATGGTCGTCAATGACACCTGGCAAAACAAAACACCCCGAGGCCTCGACAATTTCATCGTAGGTGCCACGGGGAGCCTTTCCTTCAAATATCTCCGTTATTCTTTCACCATCCACAACGAGGTCTCCCACAAAAGAGCGTCCCTCGTTGACGATGGTTCCATTTTGAATTAATATCCTCATTCTTACCGTTCTTTAAACATTAGTTACCCAAGACACCCTCCTCCGTCGGCTTCTCCGGAATCGTCGGCTTAGCCAAATCATTGGCAGTAGGAGCTGGAGCAGCGTCAGGATTTACCTGAGGAACAGGAGCTTCCATCTGCCCTGCATCACGGGTACCATTCATAATTTGCTCATTCTCCTGTGCCTTCTGATAATAATCCTTCACGTATGGATCGTTCTTGAACTGTTCTGTAGCCTTGCTCATGATATCCTCTATCCATGGAGAAAGCATCGGATACTGGTTTCTCATCGTCACCATGAAGAAGACACCAGGTCCCAACACATTGTCGAAGTTTTCCGTCACAAAAGAAGTGACAAGTTTGTCTTCCTGGTCAGCCAAATGAACAGCTTCCTCGTTCAACTTCTGAGTCACCACGTTCATATCGCTGCCATTCATGATAGCCTGGTCGTGCTTATGCACCAACTCCATCTGCTGGTTTTGCAACTGCTGATATTTCTTGAAAAACTTGAAGAGCGTATCGTTGAGCGGAGTACCACTTACTATCTGCTGGGTATCATCAAGTTTCACATTGATGTCGCCCTTTTCCAACACCAAAGGGAGCACAGCCTCGTCATCCATAAAGATATTTGCCATTTTTACAGAGTCAAGATTTCCACAGAAGTGGAACTGTCCATGCACGACATCGCAAGAGTCTATATTCTTAAATTCATTGTTTTTCAAGATTTTCAGGTATAGCATGCGCCCATCCAAGGTGCTCACGTTGGAAGTTCCTTGGATATTATAGCTATTGGCACACGAGGTCATAGCCATCAAAGCGACAAATGCGTAAAGTATCTTATTCATAAGCTATCTATATTTCGGAAAACAAAAGTACAATCTTATCTTGAACTACGGAAATAAATTTATTCAATTTAATTGATTATTGCCACTATTTAGTATTTTTTGGCATTATTTCCTTTTTTAGCTCATGTGAAATACGATGGGTCGTGTATAATTCCAATATCGCTGCTATCAACAGGAACAACACCCACTTATTATAAAAATAGGTGATGTAAGTCTCGTAGTTGGAGAACCAATGGCGCGCGAAAGCATAAACGGTATCTACCATGGATATGCCTGAAAGGACAAAACAAATGTCTGCCAATCCCTGGATTCGCTTCAAGCGATGAATGACCTGAGAGTCTCCCTCGTAGAGTTGCATGGCCTGGATGACACCAAAGCATACCGTGCCAACCAGGAATACCCAACAAGTATAAAGCAATACCTTCGGATAGATAAAGCCAAACGCAAAGCAACCGGCGCCAATGACCATCAACACCCCACCCAACATAAAAATAGCACTTTGAATCTTACTCAGCTGTTTCATTTTCTTGTTCTTCTTGATTATTTTCAGGCAAATCGGTACTCAGCACGAAGATGTCCTCGTCGTCAGCTTTCATAAAATAGCGTTCCCGCGCTATCTTCTCGTATGCCTTCGCCCCCCTGCGCATCTCCCTCAACTGCTTATAGTCCTCCTGGTACTGATTCGTATATTTTTCTATCTCAGAACGCAGGGTATTGATCTGCATTTGGTATTTCACGTGCTGATAGATGCTGTCGTCATCAACTACACCTATTATCAAAGCACCCACCACAATCACTATAAGATACTTATAATGAGAGAGATAATTCCATATTATGCCTAACTGTTTACTCATTAATTTCGTAATTTGTTTGCAAAGATAATATTTTTTTGTTATCTTTGCATCATCATTTAAGAAAAAATAATGGAAGAATATATTGTTTCTGCTAGAAAGTACCGTCCGATGACCTTCGACTCGGTAGTTGGACAGAGTGCTTTGACCACTACTCTCAAGAATGCCGTGAAGAGCGGAAAGCTCGCCCACGCATACCTTTTTTGTGGTCCCCGTGGCGTCGGTAAAACTACTTGCGCCCGCATTTTCGCCAAGGCTATCAACTGCGAGCATCCTCACGAAGACGGGGAGGCTTGCAATGAGTGCGAGAGCTGCAAGGCTTTCAACGAGCAACGCTCCTACAACATCTTCGAGCTGGATGCCGCCAGCAACAATGGTGTAGAGCAAATCAAGGCTTTGATGGAGCAAACTCGCATTCCGCCCCAGATTGGCAAGTACAAAGTGTTTATCATCGACGAGGTTCACATGCTGAGTTCCGCCGCCTTCAATGCCTTCCTCAAGACCTTGGAAGAGCCGCCTTCGCATGTCATCTTCATCCTCGCCACCACAGAGAAGCATAAGATTCTGCCTACCATCTTGAGTCGTTGTCAGATTTACGACTTCGAGCGGATGACGGTGCCCAACACCATCAAGCACCTCGCCATGGTGGCTGAGAAGGAAGGCATCAAGTTCGAAGAACAAGCTTTGGCGGTTATCGCCGAGAAAGCCGACGGCGGTATGCGCGACGCCTTGTCCATCTTCGACCAGGCGGCAAGTTTCTGCCAAGGCGACATCACCTACCAAAAAGTCATCGAAGACCTCAACGTGCTCGACAGCGACAATTACTTCAAGTTGGTCGATCTTGCCCTCACCAACAAGGTCAGCGAGATGATGGTGTTGCTCAACGGCATTCTCAACAAAGGTTTCGACGGCGGCATCTTGGTGCAAGGTCTCGCCCAACATGTTCGCAATGTGATGATGGCCAAAGACCCACAGACCCTCCCGCTCCTGGAAACCAGCGACGAACAGAAAGCCAAATACCAGGCACAGGCGCAGACGGCTCCTACACCTTTCTTATATAAGGCGCTGAAGATTATGAACGATTGTGACGTGCAATACCGACAGAGTTCCAACAAGCGGCTTCTCGTAGAGCTGACTCTTATCCAAGTAGGTCAGATAACCCAGCCTGAAGACAAGGACGTGCCCAGTGCGGG
Source organism: Waltera intestinalis (assembly GCA_963628185.1). Classification (GTDB taxonomy): domain Bacteria; phylum Bacteroidota; class Bacteroidia; order Bacteroidales; family Bacteroidaceae; genus Prevotella. The sequence goes on from CAVGEN010000081.1 coordinate 13,960, forward strand.
GCGTACGCCCCATAGATTAAAATCCCTGTTTCAGAAACTCATTGCTCAGCTAAAGCCTGCTTCTCAGGGTGCAGGTGCCGAGCATACAGACGACAAGAGCGCGACTAGTTCCACTCCTGCCGCCAAGGCGGCCGTTGCCTCAAGCCAAGAACCGCAACCTACGACTGCGACACCCCCCAGCACGACAGCCAACAAGTTGAAAGGCAGCATCAAGCTCGGGAACATCGGCATGACTTTCAAAAACTTAGAAAAGAGCAAGGAGAACGCCAACAAAAACTACGCCCTGACAGATGTCGCCGACAGCAAACCTACCGACGAAGGAGAGCAGATGCTGTTCAACGAGGAGCAACTGCAAGGCCAATGGATGAGTATGTGTATGCGTATGCAATCCGTCTCCCAGTTCTATGGCTTGTCACAACGACTGAAAATGCTGTCACCCAAGATCATCGAGTATCCTACCGTAGAAGTTGTCATCGACAACCCCATCCTTCTGGAAGACGTCAACAAGATCAAGAACCGCATCCGAAGCACACTTGTGCAAGGCTTGCACAACAACACCATTGTCATCACTTACCGCGTCGCCGAACAAAGTGAGATTGCCAAGATACGTTCCAAGAAGGAAATCTTTGACGACCTGAGAAAGAACAATCCTGCCATCGAGAAGTTGATGCAAGACTTCAAGTTGGTCATGGCATAAGACAAGGAACCTGACACAAGACAAAAAAATCCTATGAGCAACCCAAAATGCCCATAGGATTTTTTCTTATACCTTATTATATTATATCTCAAATCAAATTCATGCCATACTCGGCACATTCCTTTCGCATCTCCTCAGGCCAGATGCTTGCCTGGATTTCGCCGATGTGAGCCTTGTGGAGCAATACCATGCAGAGACGGCTCTGCCCAATACCACCACCGATGCTCAAAGGCAACTTATCGTTGAGAAGTTGCTGATGGAAGTAAAGTTGCTCACGGTCTTCCTTGCCCTCCAACTTCAACTGGCGAAGCAAGCTCTCCTTATCCACACGGATACCCATGGAACTCAACTCGAAGCTACGCCCCAAGACAGGATACCAGATAAGAATATCGCCGTTCAATCCCATCTTGCCATTCTCAGCAACCGTACTCCAATCATCATAGTCAGGAGCACGCCCATCGTGCTTCTTTCCATCACTCAACTTGCCGCCGATACCCTCGACAAAGACGGCGCCATACTTCTCGCAGATGGCATCCTCACGCTCCTTAGGAGTCTTGTCTGGATACATATCCAGCAAATCCTGCGCATGCACGAAGTGGATATCCTTAGGCAAGAAAGGCTTCAACTGAGGATAATGCTCACAAGTGAGATATTCCGTGCGGCGAATGGCAGCATAGATACGGCGCACGACATCCTGCAAGAAAGTTATCGTGCGATCCTCCTTCTCTATCACGGCCTCCCAATCCCACTGATCGACATAGAGAGAATGCAAGTTGTCCAACTCCTCGTCGGCACGGATGGCATTCATATCCGTATATACTCCGTATCCCGGCTCCACAGCATACTCCGCCAACGTCAATCTCTTCCACTTGGCAAGAGAATGTACCACCTCGGCCTTGGCTTCGCCCAAGTCCTTGATAGGGAAAGTGACAGGACGCTCCACACCGTTCAAGTCATCATTGATACCCAATCCCTTCAAAACAAAGAGAGGTGCGGTGACACGGCGAAGACGAAGTTCGGTAGCCAAGTTCTGTTGAAAAAACTCCTTAATCAATTTGATACCCATTTCAGTTTGGCGCATATCAAGCAGTGCCTTATATCCGATAGGTTTTATTACGTTGCTCATATTTTTAACTATTTCTTTTGTTTTTGTTCTTGTTTTAAGGTCAAAAAACACACCAATACGACCCTTGGCATTTCTAATTGACGTTGCAAAGGTACAAAAATATTATTAATCTGCAAGCATTTTACCAACTTTATTTCACAATTTGCTAGTTTTCCCTTTATTTTCCTATCTATTTGTATATATTTACCAATTACTTGCAAGTTTTTTAAGAAAAGAACACAAAATATTTGGTCATTTCAAATAAAAGCATTAATTTTGCAAACGGTAACAAGGACAGAGGGTGCATCCACTAGATTATGGCTCCGTAGCTTAGCTGAATAGAGCGTCAGATTCCGGTTCTGAAGGTCCTGGGTTTGAATCCCAGCGGAGTCACTACATTAAGTTAATAAGAACATGGACTTAGTAGAACGATTTATAAACTACACTAAATATAACCAGTTAATTATCAAGCAGTTTTAATCTTACTATAATATCTTTGACAATTTATGCCAAAGATACGGCTGACTGGCATCCCATATTTACAAAACACCAAGTACTACCGAATTGCAGAAAAATTGCCGCAAAATTGCCGCAATACCAAAACAAGCATACATGGCAACATTACTATATGAACTTGGCAAGTCCAAGATTGACGGCTCAAGGAAGATAGCCATCATACTCTCCCACAAGGGAAGGAGGAAGAGAATCCCCACCAACATCACAGTAAACGGAGGTGACATCTCCAAGAGAGGCAACATCACCTCTCGCAAGGTTCAGAGAATCATAGACGACAAAATCAATGAGCTGAAGGGAAGGCTCTACGACCTGGAGATGGAACTCATGGACAGGGAAGTGGATGTTGACTGGTTATACAACAGATTACTGAGGAAAAGGGAGGATGTCGATTTCTTCACCTTTGCAGAGAACTGGATTGAGAAGTCAGGCATCAAGGGAAGGAAGAACTACACCACCATGCTGAACGCCCTTGAGAGATTCCTTGGGGTGCGCAAGCTTTCCTTCTCCCTCATTGACTATGGATTCCTTGACAGGTTCTGTGCATCCCTCGGAGATCATCCAAGAGCTAAGTCACTGTACCTGGGGGAAATCAGACATCTGTATAACGAGGCTCTGAGGGAGTACAACACCCAGTATGACAAGGTCATCCCTGCATCGCCCTTTGAGTCCTACAAGATACCAAAGCACATTCCCCAGACAAACAACAGGGTCATCAGCGAGGAGACATTGCTGAAGATATTCAACTTCCAAGGCACAAGAAGGGTGGGAATGGCCAGGGATTGCTATGTTCTCTCCTTCTGCCTGATGGGCATGAACTCAGTGGATATGTATGAATGCAGGGATTATAGAAACGGAATGCTCTCCTACAACCGCATGAAGACCAAGGATAGAAGAAGTGACAATGCCCATATCGAAATCAAGGTACCCTCCATCATCCTACCATTGATGGAAAAATACAAGGGAGACTCAAGGGTATTTGACTTCTGCAAGAGATATGCAAACTCCTCCAACTTCAACAAGCACATCAACAAGGGACTGTCCATCATTGCCAGCCGTCTTGGAGTGCCTAAGTTTGACTTCTACTCGGCAAGGCACACATGGGCATCCATAGCAAGGAACAAGCTAGGCATTGATAAGTACACCATACATGAGGCTCTCAACCATGCCTCCGAGCTTGACATCACCGACATCTACATACAGAAGGACTACACCAACATCAACAATGCCAACGCCAAGGTCATGCAGTACATCCAATCCCTTCTTGACAAGAGTAAATAAAAACTCCCCCTGCCCGCTGGCAAGGGGAGAATAAGAACATAACAAAATCCTAAAACAATCTTTTACCTAAACATTATTTTACCTAACTATCTCGACATACCTATTGGTTTGGTTCTCAACATAAGGGTTCTTCTCCACCACGTCAATATTCAGCACAGTCTGCTTCTTCTGGAACCACCTAAGCAGAAAGAACTTCTTCGGTGGGTTGACTGTCTCCTTCTTGGAAGAGACCACTATGCTCTTCACGCTCCTGAACTCTGGCTTGACTGCAATCATGGATGGATAGCCAAGCCCTACCCTCACAGAGTACCACTCGTCAGAGACAAGGGTGTCCATGCTGAACTCCCTGTCCTTGAATATGGTGTCCCCCACCAAGGTAATGGTGTCAGTCCTGGTGAAGCTGGAGGATATGTATTGCAGGCTCTGTAGCTTGCTGTCCTTCACCCTTAGCTCCTTTCTTGTGGCATCAAGCTGCTGCATAATAGAATCACTGGAACTCCTCAGCTGGTCAATGGTCAGCTTGAATGCCCTGTTCTGGTTTTCGGAAGTGCTGAACTGCCCACTGTAAGCCTTTACTGTCTCCGAGGCATTCCTCCACTTCTCCTCCAAGTCCTCCCTGCCTTTCATGGAAAGCCATAGCCAGACAACCAGAACCACTATTGCCAGAGCCATCCCTGCAAAGACATATCTCCTTATCTTTTCCATACCTATTATATATATATGCCGCAAAGGTACAACCATTCTCTCTCACCAGCAATGACCTAACGACATTCCTTATGTTTCCATCAGACTTTCCTTAGACAGGATGTCCTTACACTTTCCATTGCTATCTTTGCAGGGTGAACCATTAAGCATTTGAATATGAAGCTACTAGTAGAAAGAAAATGGAAGAAGGAAGGCTATACCATCGGCAAGCTCTATGTTGACGGTGTGTTTTTCTCAAACACCCTTGAGGACAAGGACAGAGACTTGGCATCAACCATGCCCCTCGCAGAGATACAAAGGAGGAAGGTGAAGGGAACAACCGCAATCCCCACAGGGACATACAAGGTAAGCATGAGCATAGTAAGTCCAAGGTACAGCAAGCAGGAGTGGTATATCAAGAACTGCAATGGGGCAAGGGTGCCAAGGCTCATGGTTGTGCCTGGCTTTGACGGCATACTCATACATGCAGGCAACAAAGCCTCAGATACCGACGGCTGCATCTTGGTGGGAAAGAATGACGCAGTGGGAATGGTCACCAAGTCAAAGGACTATCTCCTACAGCTCTACAACAAGATGCACTTAGCCTACAGAAAGGGAGAAGAGATAACAATTACCATAAAGTAACCATCATGGAAGTACTGGCATATATCTGGCAGCTGCCGCAGGAGCTTGCGGCTTTTCTATATTTCATATACCTAAGCTGCAAGGGGGAGATACTGGACACCTGCTCCTACAAGGGAAGCATAGTATTCATCAAGAGAACCACCAATGGCAGCGTGACCCTTGGGCAGCATATCTTTCTCTCGCCAAGGGCAACGGATGCTATTGTAAAGCATGAGTGGGGGCACACAAGGCAGAGTCTGTTGCTAGGTCCCCTATACCTTGTCATAATAGGAGTACCCAGCATACTCTGGGCAGCCCTCCACAAGAAGCTGGCACCAGACAGAAACTACTATGACTTCCCAACGGAGTCATGGGCAAACAAGCTGGGAGGAGTATAATGTGATTTCATAAACGATAAAGATTGATAGTGATACTGAAAAGGAGGAGGCTGTGAAGTTTCCTCCTTTTTGTTTGTGCAAGGAGGGTAATTCTTAAAAACATAATGTATGTATAAAGAGGGGGGATAATAACACACACCACCCCCACCATTGCTTGGATTGGGATATACCCCCTGGGGTGTTCCTGACCATGATGGTATGAGGGTGAAGCATAGTAGCCTTCCTTTTGCTGGTTGTTCACAGCAAATAACTGTCTGCATACAAGCCTCTAGGGAAAGCA